>NZ_LNRB01000080.1:0-522 GCF_001557945.1 Vibrio sp. CUB2
ATGAAACCTCAACTTCCTTAGCTCGGCGGCTTATACAGGTGTAGTGCGGGCAAACAAGCGGGATGTTAGCCAGCTTAAATACAGAGTCTAGAAAACCTTGTAGCGCTCTCAATGGCATAGAGAAAATGCGTTTCACCATCAGTGCGGTAGTAATGGCTAAGTCGCTGAATCGGCGAGGTCTACCACGCTTGCCTTGTTTGTTTTGTTTCCACTCAGCTATCGTTTCCTCATCAATCCAAAAGGTCAGAGAACCACGGTTGATTAAGGCTTTGTTGTACTGCTTCCAGTTAGTTGTTTTGTAACGAGGTTTAGGCATGAGGCTACGACGATTGATGGGGGTAGCCGATCAGATCGTAGCTTCTAGATTTAGTTCCATCGATTTAAGCAACAAAGCCTGGCAATACCGCAGAGAATGTCCTGCAATCAATCGACTGCTCGCTGGTTGCTTTAAAACCTGAAGGCTTTATCTCTCCCTTGGCGTAAAAATGAAAAAAGCCCGCCTCTCATATCAAGAAGCGGGCC
>NZ_LNRB01000081.1:0-488 GCF_001557945.1 Vibrio sp. CUB2
GGTTCAGATAACTCGTTTCCGCTCGACTTGCATGTGTTAGGCCTGCCGCCAGCGTTCAATCTGAGCCATGATCAAACTCTTCAATTTAAGATTTTGTTCGGCTCAATGAATACTGAACATTACATAAAGTAATGTTTGAATTGACTGTGCTGAGTCTTTCGACTCAATGGTCACTTCGTTTCATTGAAACCTAATTTGATACCGAAGTATCTAATTGGATTATCATCAACGAGTGCCCACACAGATTGATAGGTCTATATTGTTAAAGAGCTTGGCTTTCAGTGCCTTAGCACTTAAGCGAGGTGCGTATAATACGCTTTCCACTTTGAAAGTCAACATAAAACTCTAAATTTATTTAGAACTTTATGGTGACTTGCTTATTAAATAAGCAAGTGCGAAATAAAGCCTGGCGATGTCCTACTCTCACATGGGGAAGCCCCACACTACCATCGGCGCTAATTCGTTTCACTTCTGAGTTCGGAATGGAA
>NZ_LNRB01000082.1:0-423 GCF_001557945.1 Vibrio sp. CUB2
ACCCTCGCAATTTAGCAGTAGGTTGTCAAAAGCTCTACGGCTCCAACAAGAAGTGGAAAAAGCGGTATGGCTATCACAAGCGCTCACTATCAGAGACAGCAATGTACCGAGTAAAACAGCTGCTAGGTGGGAAATTAAGCCTAAGAAATTACAATGCTCAGGTTGGCGAGACTTACGCAATGATCAAAGCGCTGAACAAACTTACAGGACTTGGTATGCCTGAAACTCAGTATATTGCTTAAGAACTGAACAACTTTAGGCTGCCATGTCTTCCCACCGAATTAAGCAACAAAGCCCACCAACTTACCTTTATATACAGTTTAAAATTCAGGATATGGAAGCTTTCAATGAGTATGCTGAGCGTGTTTCTGAAACCACTCAAATCTATGGTGGTCAGACGATTGCGATCAACAAATCACCAAC
>NZ_LNRB01000083.1:0-410 GCF_001557945.1 Vibrio sp. CUB2
ACTCAAACCCAAATTGGCAGCTGATAGATCTTGCCATTTAGATCAACAACTACCGCTTCGACATAAACTTGATGGTTATCAGCACGATAAGCCGATATATAAAATTCTTCGAAGCATTCGATAGGAAAACTGTGTGATTCGCATAATTCGGGTAGCCACTTGCGATAAGCGAGAACCGTCTTGCGCACTCTAGGCGTTAGCTTAAACAGCTCTTCATCTTTAGTTGGAATCCAACTAATTTTCACTAAATCACCCGCTTTAAGACTAGCCAGTTTGAAGATATCATCACGGACAAACCCGCCATCGATGTAATTTGCGCCACTAAAAAATGATAAGGTGAAGTTCTTAGCCACGCCTTTGATATTCTTCAGCTTCACAATTTCTCCTTGAGTTATAACGCCCTGTTAAGG
>NZ_LNRB01000084.1:0-390 GCF_001557945.1 Vibrio sp. CUB2
CCTTGATGGGGCTATAGCTCAGCTGGGAGAGCGCCTGCCTTGCACGCAGGAGGTCTGCGGTTCGATCCCGCATAGCTCCACCATCTTTAAGTGTTCTTGAAAAAGAATCTTTAAAAATGGTTTTCATCAGAAAATCTAGCTCTTTAACAATTTGGAAAGCTGACAAAACAAACTTTTAAGTTTGTTTGTAAAGTTCTCAATGTTTGTCTTTATGACAAACACCAACTGTTTGTTTTCATTTTTTAAAAATGAAAGTAAACGAGCACATTCAAGTGTTCTTGGGAATATCACTTTTACAGTGATTATTCGAAATTGAGTCCGGCAAAATCGAAATGTCTCTCGCTCATTCAAATAATGAGAGACAACTTTGGTGATTTGAACATCAACTCG
>NZ_LNRB01000085.1:0-370 GCF_001557945.1 Vibrio sp. CUB2
CAGTGTCCCGTTCGTCTAGAGGCCTAGGACACCGCCCTTTCACGGCGGTAACAGGGGTTCGACTCCCCTACGGGATACCATTGGGTCGTTAGCTCAGTTGGTAGAGCAGTTGACTTTTAATCAATTGGTCGCAGGTTCGAATCCTGCACGACCCACCATTCTTTAAGAATAACTCTCAAGATGGGGCTATAGCTCAGCTGGGAGAGCGCCTGCCTTGCACGCAGGAGGTCTGCGGTTCGATCCCGCATAGCTCCACCATTCTTGACGTCTACCACAAGACGAAAAACTTATGTGGGCGATTAGCTCAGTTGGGAGAGCACCTGCCTTACAAGCAGGGGGTCACTGGTTCGAGCCCGGTATCGCCCACCAT
>NZ_LNRB01000086.1:0-334 GCF_001557945.1 Vibrio sp. CUB2
TAAAAGTGATATTCCCAAGAACACTTGAATGTGTTTTTTGGTGTTTGTCATAAAGACAAACATTGAGAACTTTACAAACAAACTTAAAAGTTTGTTTTGTCAGCTTTCCAAATTGTTAAAGAGCTAATCACTTCTTATGAAGTAACCATTTTTAAAAACTCTCAAAAGAGAATGTTTAAAGATGGTATCCCGTAGGGGAGTCGAACCCCTGTTACCGCCGTGAAAGGGCGGTGTCCTAGGCCTCTAGACGAACGGGACACTGGATTGAAGATATTGGGATATCTTCGTCTCTTTTACTTATAAACCGTATCAATCTGTGTGGGCACTCATCGTG
>NZ_LNRB01000087.1:0-324 GCF_001557945.1 Vibrio sp. CUB2
AGCCTGGCGATGTCCTACTCTCACATGGGGAAGCCCCACACTACCATCGGCGCTAATTCGTTTCACTTCTGAGTTCGGAATGGAAGTCAGGTGGGTCCAAATCGCTATGGTCGCCAAGCAAATTCTTGCTTTTACTTTCAGCTTTTTCTAAAAACTGAAGGCAAAAAACTTGGAAAACTGATGTTAAGTTCTATTTATACACATTCAATGTTCTTACATTGAGTCCATCAAAACCCCTTGGGTGTTGTATGGTTAAGCCTCACGGGCAATTAGTACAGGTTAGCTCAACGCCTCACAACGCTTACACACCCTGCCTATCAACGT
>NZ_LNRB01000009.1:0-280879 GCF_001557945.1 Vibrio sp. CUB2
TCTGGCGCAGATATCATCGTGGAGCTGGGAAGCTAGTGCTCCCAACAAGGACTCCGAATACATTAGCGCAAACCAACTCCGTTATGACTTAATTGTAGTTGCAATAACGGGGCGGACCATACATTTTTGTATCTAACTGCCAGTGAAACAAGAAAAAAATTCGATATCGATTAGACTCAAAAGAGTCAAAGTGAATTGCAAGGAGTGGTTATGCTCTCGTATCAGGTCAATCGAAGTATCGAAATTGAAAAGACACAAAGTGACATCATCGAGTACTTGAAAGACTTTACTCATTGGCCAGAGTGGTCGCCGTGGATCATTATGGAGCCAGAATGCGAACTCACCTACAGTGATGAACAAGGTGTCGTTGGTTCTGGGTATCAGTGGAATGGTCATCGTATCGGGACAGGGGCGATGGTACTTGAGAGCACACAAGAACACCGCCTAGATATGGAACTTCACTTCTTCCGACCATTCAAAAGCCACGCAAAAGTGACTTTTTTAGTGACGCCGTCACAGAATGGGTGCACGGTTGAATGGATGATGCAATCGCGAGTCCCTTGGTTTTTGTTCTTCTTGAAAAACATGTTTAAGTCAATGATTGGTATGGATTATGACCGTGGACTTCGCATGCTGAAAAGTCAGATGGAAACGGGCCAAGTGCTGTCTCAACTTACCGACGTCGGTTCCCGCAAACAAAATGAAATTAACTACATTGGCTTAATGGGGGCCGGAACCATTCCAGAATTGGGGCCCGTCATGCAAGATCATGTGGCGCGATTGTACGAGATGGCAGAGCGAGAAAGCTTACCAGTGACAGGGGAGTTATTCTGTTACTACCTTTCTATGGACATGAAGCAAGGTTACTTCGAATTCATCACTTGCTTGCCAGTGAAAGCAGGCGTCGCAGCTACTGGCGATTTTGTGGCTGGGACGATCCCTGAGTGTGAAACTTATGTGGTTGAACACAAAGGGGAGTACTGGTTCTTAGGGAATGCTTGGTCGTTTGTCATGAATCTTACTCGACAAAACGGCATCAAAGTCAAAACCAAGCCATTGGGTATCGAGCGTTACCTGAACAATCCAAATGAAACCGAAAAAGCAGATTTGTTGACGGAAGTGATTGTCTTCAAGAAATGATGTGCGTTGTAAAACTATGAAGCAACGCCATGTTTCATCTCAACTGCATGATAGTATTCGTTTATAAATTAGAACGATACACAAGTTGATGCGTGCCCTTGTGGCACCATCGTATTATGTCATGGATGAGATATGAAGCTTAAATACCCCCTAATTACTGCCTGCCTTTTTGCCACGCCTACTTTTGCAGATGATGCGCCAAAGAACATCATATTTATGATTGGTGATGGCATGGGCCCCGCGTTTACCACCGCTTATCGTTATTACCACGATGATCCAAAAACCGAAGAGATTGAACCGACTATCTTCGATTCCATTTTGGTTGGTATGGCGAAAACATACCCTGATGACGTCACTTATGTTACGGACAGTGCGGCGAGCGCAACGGCTCTTAGTACAGGTGTGAAAAGTTACAATGGTGCGATTGCGGTGGATACCAATAAGCAGCCAATCAAAACCATGTTAGAGATGGCCAAAGAAGAAGGGATGACGACAGGCTTAGTGGCAACCTCGCAAATTAACCATGCGACACCAGCAAGTTTTGCCGCGCACAATGAATCCCGCCGAAACTACGATGCCATCGCCAATGACTACATCGACAACAAAGTGGATGACCAACTGCCAGTCGACTTACTGCTGGGTGGCGGTGTGCGCTATTTCGAACGTGATGATCGTAACCTTGTTGATGAGTTCAAACAGCAAGGCTATCAGTACATCACGGATTTCAAACAATTGCCTGCACTACAAACCTTACCTGCATTAGGTTTGTTTGCAGACAAGGCCTTTCCTTTTGCACTTGATGAAAATTCAACACGATTAGAACAGATGACCAATAAAGCCTTGTCTCTACTGCAGCGTCAGGATAATGGCTTCTTTGTCATGATTGAGGGAAGCCAGATCGACTGGTGTGGCCATGCGAATGATATTGCATGTGCAATGGCAGAGATGAGCGACTTTGCCAAGTCCGTAGAGTTAGCGAAAGCCTATGTGGATGGTCATCCCGATACTTTACTGGTGGTCACGGCAGATCACTCTACTGGCGGTTTAACTCTTGGCGCGAATGGACAGTATCAGTGGGATACTGAAGTGATCAAAGGTGTTCATAAAACCGCATGGCCTTTGGCGATGTCTCTTGCGCAGTCAAATGACATGATCGCGACATGGAATGAATCTGTTGATTGGCCTTTGTCTAAAGAGCAAGGTAGAAAACTGGCTTATGCGAAATTGAGTGAGGAGCCGGCGAAAACGCTCTACAAAGAAGTGAAAGGCATCATCAACGAGAAGAGCTACACCGGCTGGACAACAAAGGGGCACACTGCGGTTGACGTTCAAGTATTCGCCTATGGCAAAGGTTCTGAGCAGTTTGTCGGTTCACAAAATAACACTGACATTGCCAAGAAGTTGATTTCATTCATCCAAGATTAACAGGATAGATTGTCACGTGAACTTGTCGCCTAGATCACCGTTCTATGGATAATTTTGCATGACAAATAGAGCGAATTAGCATAGCTTAGTTTTTGTGCAACATGCAGTGCGGAATCTTTGATGTGATGCGTATAGAGAATAAAGCAAACCCTTATGTAACCAGTAGTCAGCTCGATTTGAAAAACGCCAGTCGTTATATGAATCTGGCGTTTAAAGCGAATCGAATTGATGTGAGTGCAGAATTGAGTACCCAAACTGGAAAACCAACTATGGTAATCAAGAATGAGGATGGGGCGGTTGTGCGTCGCATTGATGGTCAGAAGATCATTAATAAAATGAACCACGTTGATACTTACGTCTGATGTGACACTTCAAAGTGAAAATGAATCAAAAAAATGCCTCAGCAATTGCTGAGGCATTATTTTTATCGCTCTATAACGCTAACCCAAGTGTTACGTCATAGTGCTCAGAGCCAACTTCTCTTTGCTAGAGAATTATTGTGCACGGAATTTACCGCTGTTAAGTTCAATTTTAGACGCTTTTACGCGACTGTCAGCATTCAAGTAATCGCTGATACCAAGCAGGTCTTGGCCTTCAGACGCTTTGAGTACTGCAGACTCACCTTGTGCAAATACAACGTCAAGTTTGAGCTCTTTAGCCACGGCTTTCGCATCCGCTGGATTTTTCACGGTAACGAAAATCAGGCCAGTGGCTTTCGATACGTTGCTAAACGCGTTCTTAAACACTTCATCGCCTGCATGCAGTTCTGCTGCTTCTGAGAGGTTATCGACAGAGAGTTTGCGGTAATCTTGGCCGTTAATCTCGACGGCATCTGATGCCACAAACAACTCTGGCGCTGGTTGTTCTGCTAGTTGTTGCTCTGCATGGACAGCGGTTGCCATAGTCGAAAGAGCCAGAATAGAAAATGTCATAAATTTCATGTGAATGACTCCTTAGTGACCGAAGATACGCATAGACCAGTTTTTAATAACACCAGGTTTTGCGTTGTTTGCCATCGGTACATCATAGATAGCTGAAGAGTTGAAATATGCAATGAATGAGAACACTTCATCACCGTTTGTATCGATAGCGCGTAGCGTCCATTCCCCTTTTGCGTCCTCGCCGTAGAACTGGTTAGAAAGCAGAAGTTGATTCTCATAGCCTGTCACGTTTGGATCGAGTGATTGACCAACAAGGCCGTTACGCGGCGTTTGTAGAACAGAACGCGTACCTGATGGAGAAATCAGTTCGATTGCTAAATCAGGTAGACGTGAGTGCTCAAGCGTGAGTTTCACCTGTACCGATTCAACCGTAATGTCATCGGTCACTGCGATAGCTGAAGAGCCGCCCACCAAGCTTGCATCTGGAACACTGACTTCAGTCGCATTGCTTGCCCATGGAGTAATGATCTGTGCAGGCAGAACATTGTTTGTCATGCGAGCTCGTTTCATTGCTTCATCAAGGTTAACCGCACCAAAGCCATAGAAGGTGTGGAAGTCGACCCCCGCTGCGTTTTTCTGCCATGGTGAAATCGCCTCGTAGCTCACTAGTTCACCTTGGTTGTTCACGAACTCAAGCTGAACGCCAGGGTGATCTTTGTCAGTCACGCTTGCTGTTTCTGCCAGTAACGCACGCACATCACGAGCAGTTAGCGCATGGTTTGTCGACATAATTGCCGCAATCGCACCTGAAGTGTTTGGCGCAGCAGAAGAGGTACCATTCATCGTACTGGTGTAGTTACAGCTCGGATCTTGCTCTGTACCACCGTGTAGGCCGTTAATACCAAGATCAGCACTGGTGTTTTGACCTGCTTCACAGCCCATCAAGTCGGTTGTAACCATTGCAGGGAAATCTTGACCATATTCACCGGCTGGTGCAGCAACCCAAACGTTAGCACCGACGGAAGAGTAACTCGCACGAGTACCGTCGGCACGAAGTGCACTAGTGACTAGGTTGTAATAACTTGAGTTATCGTAAGATTGTGCCGAGTTGTGCATTGGTAGCCCTTGGTTACCGCCACCAGCGAAGAAATCGCTCGGAAGCACAAAGAAACGACCGGTATTGAAGTAGCGGTATCCATTACCTGCAGACTTCACGAAGACCGCACCTCGGCCCCAAGCATTGCTTTCGCTGACGTCTTTCATCACATCCATTTCGAGTTTGAACTGTGGATCGTTCTCATCGAAAGGAATCGGTGTGATAGGGCTAAAGCCATAGCTTTGGTTGAATACACGGACATCGCTAGTGGACGCGTCTGCACCGTGTGAAATCAACCAACCTTCAAGAGTTTGGTTAGCGAGCCAGTTAAAGCCCATTAGAGACGAGCGAGAAGCAACGCCGCGAACGCCTTCACCGTTGTTACCAACCGCACTGATTAGGCCAGCAACAGCAGTACCGTGGCCATTTGCGTCTACTGGGTAATCGGCTGGGAATGGTGAATCTTCAACGAAGTTTCTGCTACCTGTGACTACATTACCCGCAAGGTCTGGGTGGTCGATCTGTACACCAGAGTCAATGACCGCAACTTTTACGCCTACACCCGCAATACCCATTGCTTGTGTCAGTTTGGTGTTTAAGTCGTTACCCGCAACAGCAGGGTTGGCTGCAAATGCAGTTTGGCCTGTGTTATCTAGGTGCCATTGCTCTGAGTAGAGCGGATCGTAAGCCGAGACGGCAGGTGAAATGCCTACTGCTAACATCGCAGCGAATAGGCGATTAATGCGTGTTTCCATTTGTGACCTCATGTCTTTGTTTGGAATTTTTGTCCCTGTTCGATACTCCTTTAAACAGGTCTAAACAAAGCTAGCGGGTAAGAATGGAGACGAAAACTGTTTACATCTTATTTACTTTTGTTTTTCGACGCACGACATTATCTTGACGTTAAATGCTTGAAGTCACGAAAGATTCTAGATATTTGGAGAAAAGATTGCGTGTTTAAAAAGCAGGAATATTAGAGTAATTTCCTGCTTTTTATGGAATGGGGTGATTTATATGGCAGGTTGTATGGTTGGCTCAGGTTCTGTAGGGGCTTGTTCTTTACGAGACAGCAGCCCGTCAACCACTTTTTCTACATAGAACTTCTTGTATTCTTGATCGCACCAACGTTTGTTTAAGCCTCTGCGATTAAACTCAGCGCCAATGGCAACACGAGTTTGGTTGGACGCTCGATTGTAATACAGGGTTTCACATAGCTGTATGTTGCTCATTTGTTGAGCGTATACATTCACACTGCTGCTTCTCATTCCCAATTGTGCGGCTTGTTGATTGCTGCATGCGGCCAAAATGAATGGCGATAGGGCAGCAATAATCCATGTTTTCTTCATTGTGCTTTCTATGACGTCGAGTGAATTTTAAACTGGTTTCGCCCAGCTTGTTTGGCATCATACAGAGCTTGGTCAGCAGCGAAAAACCATTGATCCCACTCTTGTTTGATGGATTGCGCGCTTAACTCGTTAACCGCGCCGAGAGAGATTGTCGCGCCTAGAGAGTCTGAGTCAACCTCTAGGTTGTTGTTTTCAACTGCAAGTCTCAAACGGTCTAAGGTTTTTGCGCAGTCGTCGGCGTGGCGGATTTCAAATAATAAGACGAACTCTTCACCACCCCAGCGTACCAATAAGTCTCCAGATCGAGTTGCTTCATCAAGGATACGCGCGACATGAGTCAGCATCTTGTCACCCAAGTCATGCCCGTATTGGTCGTTGAACGTTTTAAAGTGGTCAATATCAATCACGGCCAAAGCAAATTCGCGCCCCGGGCTGCGTTTCGCCATGTTATCTAACCAATTTGGCAGATAACGTCGGTTATGTATCTTAGTCAACGGGTCGGTGGTGTTTTGCTGAGTGAGCTCTTCGTTGATCTTGTTCATCTGACGAATGTAGCGGAATAGCCAGAAGCCAATCGCGGCCACAATGAGAAAGTAAAAGATTTCGCGATAGCGCTGCGACTCAAGTTCCGATGCTTGCAGGGCATTTTTCGCTTCAAGTAATGTCAGTTCTTTTTGAGCCAGTTTGGCTTCTAAATCGAGCTTGATATTAATCATCTCGTCGCCATGAACATGATTGTCGAAGCTCTTCTCTAAGTTACGTAAACGACCCAAGTTGTCGAACGCTTTTTCAAAGTTCTTCAATTCCTGATGAGCACGAACCAAGACTAAGTACAGATCCATTTGTTGTTTGGTTTCTGCACTTGCTGTTTCACTTAAGCCCTCTAGCGCGAGTTTCGCACTTTCAATGGCTTGTTCGTATTTACCGTCTTTAAGATAAGCTTCGGCAAATGCCTCATGACAAGCGGCTTTCATGCCTTTCAGTTTTTGTGGGTTAGGGAGGTCCGAACAAGCTTGAGCTAACTTATAAGACTCTTCCATTTTACCGAGCGTGCTAAGTAGCTGCGATAAATTAGAAACGGAGTTGTGCTTTATTCTTACTGAGCCCGTATCCATAGAGAGCTTTGCCGCACGCTCGAAGTAATGTTCCGATTCCTCGTATTTACCCATTCCGTAGTTAATGACACTCAAGTTCGCATACATAATTGCAAGGAACAGGCTGTTGTCGTATTTCTCGTTGCTATTGAGATAACCACTGATGGCTTGGTCAAGATAGGCTTTAGCGCGATCCCAATCAGACAGTTCCATATAGAGCGATGCGATGTTATTAAGAGTCATCGCAGTCTGGATTTCAAACTCAGAGTTTTCAAGCAAATCGTAAGCCGTACGATAGTGTTTTAAACCAGTTTGTACTTGCGCTCGTTGTAATTCCGCATTACCAAGCCAGCGGTACGCTCGACCTTGTAGCGAGTTGTAACCGATTTGGCGTGAAATGTTGATGACGTCATGCAGCAGCAATTCGCCTTGCCAAACGTCGTCTGCTTCCACCAATTCGACGGCTTGGTTTAACTTGGCTTCAGCGATGACCCAAGGTAACTCATGCTTTTTGCCGAACGACACGAGATCCGGAATCTCGGGTAGGGGAACCCCTTCATAACGTTCTAGATAAATACGCGCAAAATAGTACAAGGCTTCTGAATTTGGTGAAGCATCTGCGGGAAGCGTTAAATCACTTGATTTGATAGAACGAGGCTTGCCGATGGAGTCAAAGTAGAACTCAAGCATCGGATAGTCTTTTATGGTGAGATGGTGTCTGAGATAGCTTTCTTTATTCGCGTTATCTGCCGCAATGCTATTTGTCGAGCACAAAGCGCCAAACACAATCGGAAATAGGTATCGTAACGTTTTAAACGGGAAAAGCTTTAGGCTGTTGATAAAAGCTAACTCTATAAATTGAAACACCCTAAAAGTTTATCACTTCTTATCAGTGAATACCCACAGATTTATCTATTTTATCTGTTTGAAAAAGTTAGTTATTAGATGAATGTAATTAGGCATATGAAATATGGGCGTTTTTAAAAAGACCTACTTAAATACGAACGCCTTGATAGGGTGGTTAATGTTGGTTTGCTTGTGTTTGCTGCAATGACAAAAAGCTTGAAATACTCTAGTGCGCAATGGTTGAAGAAGGGAAATGAGTCTTAAAAAATCGTTCGATCTCTAAAATTTCATCAGACTGTCATAAATATTTAATATTGGTATGTCTTGTGAAAAAAGGTGTTTTTAGACATAGTGTTATTAAGCCATGAAAAATTGGCTGTTCTAACAAAAAAGGAGATTGCCTATGCACAACGAAATGATTCAACCTTCCCGCTTCGGTATTATCGGCCGTACTTGCATCGCGTCAGTACTAATGATCGCAGGCGTTTTCACTCTCATGTAATGAGACAGTAATTTTTCATTACTGTTCAGAAAACCATAGCAAAATTCAGGGAATTACCTTAATAAAAAATAAGGTATTCCCCTGAAAATCCCACCTAAGTCTCTTTTCTTAACTCAACAAGCTAAAAACCAACGCACTTACCGCAACAATACCCGTCATCAGTACAAAGTATGTCGATACTTTTCCACGATATTTGTGCAGTGCTTTCACTTTGTATACCGACAACATCGGCATAATGAACAAGATCATCGCGATAACCGGGCCAGATAGTGCCTCCATCATACCCAAAATGCTTGGGTTCATGATTGCCGCAATCCAAATAGACACGAAAAGCACCACAACACTGATGTGATCAACACGGCGTTTCGGCATATCTGAATGCTTAGTGATCAAACCATTTAGGCTTTCGCGTGCACCTAAGAAATGGCCAAGGAAAGAAGAGGTGATCGCGACAAATGCCACCAGTGGACCAAGTGTTGCGATAAATGGATTGTCCGTAGCGTTAGCTAAGTAAGAAAGCACAGAGACGTTCTGTGATTTAGCCTCTGCCAGTTGTTCTGGAGAAAGCGCTAATACACAAGAAAACACAAACAGAAGAACAAACGCGATCAGCATGACGCTAGTACGGCGCAAGATAAGCTCTGATTTTACGTCCGCACCTTCTCCATAATGGCGACGCTGTACATTTGCAAAGCTAGAGATTGCTGCTGCGTGACTGAACGAGAAGATCACCACGGGAATCGCTAACCACATTGTGCTTGCAAAAGACGACATTTCTGGTGCATCCATCAATGGCATGTTCCAGTTTGGCATTAGATAAAATGAAAGAAACGCCAGAATCGCCACCAATGGGTAAACCATGATGGCAAACGCACGTAGCATCACCTTTTCACCCGCCATCATGATGGCAATTAAGCTAAACACCAATACGCCAGACAGTAGGGCACGCGGTAATGGCTCCATACCTGCTTGGTTGACCATGAAGCTGTCAACGGTGTTGGTAATACCGACGCCATAGATAAGAAGAATCGGGAAGATAGAAAGAAAATACAGCAGCGAAATGGAACGGCCCGCTTTCGCGCCAAAGTGTTCTTCTACAACATCGGTAAAGTCTGCGTTTTTGATCTTTGATGACAGTACGAAACGAGCGAGGCCACGGTGCGCTAGGTAAGTCATTGGGTATGCAAGAATCGCCATGACAACCAGCGGCCAGAAACCACCAATACCAAGGTTTATTGGTAAGAACAGAATGCCAGCACCTACGGCAGTACCAAACAAGCTTAATACCCAATGAGTATCGTGTTTTGTCCAAGTATTTGTTGTGTTTAATTCACTAAAATTTAACGTATCTCGAGATTCTTTCACTTAAAACTCGCCTTTATAAAAATAATAATCGCGCGGATGTTATATGTTTTAGTGATTGTTATCACATTGGCCAAGTGGTGAATCGTGCTAGTGAAAAGGCAGGGCAGTAAACTATCGAACCATGAAAATTTGAAAAAAGCGATATATAGTTCCAGTTTGGCATGAGTAATTTGAAACTATATCGCGAAATTTTCTGTTTTTATGGTTTTAGATGTTGTGGTTAAGCTTTGTTCGATAACATTGTAAGGTGGTCCGAAAGCGGCAGTGGTCTTGCGACCCCAAACCCTTGAGCAAACTGGATATTTAGCGCTTTTAGTGTATCGATATGATCTTCTGATTCGACAAACTCGGCAACCGTAACCAACTGCATGCTGCAGGCGACTTGGCTGATGGCTTGGACGATGATTCGGTCATTTTCACTGTCGACAATGTTTTTCACGAATGAGCCGTCCACCTTCAGCACGTCGAGGGGAAGGCGACGCAAATAATCGAAGCTCGCATAACCGGTGCCAAAATCATCTAGTGCGATGGTGGAACCTGCTTCTCGAAGTCTGTTTAAGTTTTGAATTGCAATTGGTTCATTACGAAGTGCATCCGATTCCGTGATTTCAAAACACAGTTTGTTCATCGGGATCTGGTGTAGATTCGCTTCGGTTTGAATGTCCTCCGCTAAACCCTGTGAATTCAGCGCTTTGGCGGTCAGATTGATGGCGCATCGCCCGATCGAGTCCCAATCTCCAATATGGTTTTTTAGCGCTTTGAAAGTGTGTTCGATTACCCATTTATCTAGCTCTCTTTCTAACCCGAACTCGTTGATTAAAGGGAAAAACTCAGCCGGAGACATAAGTTCACCTTGTTTGGGTTTAAGGCGCAGCAAAATCTCAAAGTGGGCATTTTGAGCGTTATCCGATAGCGCTCGATAAGGCTGACAATAGAGCTCAAATTCGTTTTCGCGAAAGCACTGTTGGATGAAGCTCAATTGGTTAAGTGTCTTATTTTCTTCTTGATTGTGTGTTACCCAGTTTACGCATGCGGTGTCGCGACCTTGTTGCTCGCACAGTTTGGAGATCAAAGGATCAAGATTGTGGTTTCCGTAGATGGAAGCACACTGGATTGTACGTTTTACAAGGCTTACCGCGCTGTCGTCGAAGTAAAAATAGAATCGATCTAAAAGCCCAATCAATTTGGATAATTCGCTTTCCATCTTGGGCAGTTTTGGGGCGAAACAGAGTAACCCACTGGCAAAAGGTGGCAGATAAGCGCGTTTTAAATGCTCGGTATTGGCAGCCAAATACTGGCTTAACTGTTTCATCAGTTGCGCGCGGCCTTGGTGCCCGAGACCGTTGAGTTTGGAAAGGGTTGGTTCAAGGTCAATGTAGATCAATGTCGCGTGAGTTTGCGTTGCGACATCTTCTTTTAATTGCGCGAGATTGTATAACCCCGTAAAGCTATCGATGCGTTCTTTTCGAATCGCATTACGTGTCGTGACATAGTTCTTTATTGTATGAGCACCAAGCATAAAAGTGAGCATGGTCAGTACAAACAAAACCAGCAACATCGCATAAACTTGTTCACGTGATATGAAACCTAGGTTGTAGCGGCTGATGATGTTCTCGACACAAACGAGCAGTGTTGCAGCGCCAATCAGCATTGGACGAAGTAAGCCAAATTTTCCGAGTCCCATGCCGACCAAACACAGCAGCATTAAACTAAGTGTATTCAGAGTTAACGGATTTTGTGCCGAGATTCCGGCCACTAAAAACAGCGCACACACCATCAGCCATAGCCGATAATGCAAAGGGTTGGAGTAGGCTGCCATCATGGCACGATCGAGTTTTATGTAAGGCGCGTTTTCTCCATCAAGTACATAGCTAAGACCAAGACTTAGCAGTGGGGTAAGTACCATTTGAGTCAGGATTGCGCTTAACACTGAGTAAGCGACAAACTCGAAAGAAAAGTCAGAGGATCCACCTAGCATTACACTGATCAACATGAGCAATGCGGTGTTTGCAATTGGATAGAGAATTCCGATAAACGCAGCGTAGTAGCCAAGTTTAACCGTGAAGTTATACGCAGCAACGCGTTTTAAGGCTGCACGATACAACTGGCAAAACAACAAAGGCAGTGCGGGGAGCAGCACAGAAAACAGCACCGCCATTTCCCATGGACGCTTGGAAAAGAATCCATAGTAAAACAGCAGTCCTGCCACGATAGTCGGGAGGACTCGCCAACTGTATCGTAGCGTTACGGTAACAACGAAAGCAGCCGTAAAAGAGAGTACGTGAACGCGATCTTGCGCAATCACATAGAAATTGGAGAGGCTATAGCTAACTTGTATTGCGCAAAAGATTAGGATTTGAATGCCTAAAAACTGCCACCACTTTTTATTTTTATAATCGAGCAAAGGGTTGATTTGCTCGAATCCAGACACCGACATTATCCACTCTAATTCTGACAACTAAATCGAAGCGCTGACGTAAACGCGAGTTCTTCATTTCCATGATGATTCGCCTAGCAAAATGAGCGTTGTTGCTCATGTTGGACGGTGTTCGTCCGTATTGTTTTTATTATTTTTGTATATAAGAGCGGCGATTATTCAACAAAAAAGCGCTAACAATCAAATAAAAACTGGTACGACGTTCCGTTTATATGAAAGAGCTCTCATGGAAAGTCGCGCAGAATACTTCAATTTAGAGGTACGACTATCAATAAAATCAAAAGAAGTTCATGAAATCGTTAGGTTCCGTCTCATTTCGCCACTATATTTCGTTCGTCATGCCGTAAACAGAAGAGACCACAATGAAGATCACCTCAGCAGAAAAACAAGATTTAGTTGCACTATACGAGCTCGAACACAAGTTGTTTGGGCATCATGCATATCCAAGATTCTTCTTCAGACAAGCATTTGATTGCTGGCAACAGGGATTGGTGGTTTCCAAACAAAGCGAGCAAGTCACCGGCTATGTTTTGATGGCACAAAGTGATGAACAAAACACCCATTGGATCTTGTCACTTGCGGTAGATAGTCAGCATCGAGGAAAGGGGATTGCACGTTCGCTTGTGGAGAATGTGATCGCAAAAGCAAGTTCCGGTTCTGTTATTAAGTTAACTGTCGATCCAAACAATGCGCCGGCTTACAAGTTGTACACTTCGTTAGGCTTTAAAGTTCTGGAAAAAGAAGAAGATTATTTCGGTGATGGAGAGCCGAGACTGGTCATGGCACTAGCCCGTTAATCTTGCACTTCTGTGATTCAAATTCGCACCTAATCAGTGCATTGCCAATGATAAAGCGAAAACGGATTTTGTTAAGTTATTGAAATTTAATGCAATATAAAATTGGCATCGGGTTTGCAATTTAGATTACGTTCATCGTTAACTCGATGCGCCGCTTTCCCTTAGCAGGCGGTTAAGCGGATAGGGTATTACTTTTTTGAGCTTTTATAGGCAATGCAGCCTCTCTCGTTTCGGGAGAGGTTTTTTTTCGCTTGTAGCTCGTCATTCTAAGGAAAGAATCAGGGGGCGGAATGTCGCAAGGATGCAAAAAAACCACTTGTCCCTATTGTGGTGTTGGATGTGGTGTCGAGGTCAATGCGAAAGGAATCGTTGGGGATGCGTGTCATCCTGCAAATGCGGGATCACTGTGCGTAAAGGGCGTCGCGTTGGCAGAGAGCTTGGATATGCCTTCGCGCTTGCTGTATCCAAAGCTTGTTACCAAGCAGCGACCTCAAGGGCAAGAAGTGCAATGGCAACAAGCCACGGATCTAATTGCAGAGAAGATTCATCAAGCGAAAGCGGAGTTTGGACCTGATTCCGTCGCGATGTACGTTTCTGGCCAGTTGTTGACGGAAGACTATTACGTCGCCAACAAACTCATGAAAGGCTATGTTGGCAGCGCAAACATCGATACTAACTCGCGTTTGTGCATGTCTTCGGCGGTTGCGGCTCATGTACGAGCATTTGGTGAAGATGTCGTTCCCGTCAATTACGACGATATTGATAAGACTGAGCTATTGATAATTTGCGGTGCGAATACCGCTTGGACGCACCCTGTTTTATTTCGACGCATTCAACAAGCAAGAGAAAACAATCCTAATCTCAAGCTGGTGGTCATTGACCCTCGTGAAACGGTCACCGCGCAGCAAGCTGATTTGCATCTACCGATTAAAAATGATGGTGATGTGTCACTCTTCAATGGGCTGCTCAAGTTTCTTATTGAACAGCAATGCATTGATTCTGAATACATAAATTCTTATACCGACGGGTTTGATACACTTAAAGAAGAAGTCTCTAACTTGCGTTACGATGTCACTAATCTAACGTCTTCCATTGGGATTTCAGAAGAAAAACTCATGACATTCTTCCATTGGTTTGCGCAAAGCCCAACCGCAATCACGCTGTTTTGCCAAGGAGTTAACCAAGCCGAAAATGGTGTCGATAAAGGCAATGCCATTATTAATGCACATTTGGCGTCAGGCAAAATTGCCAAGTCAGGTTGCGGGCCGTTTTCTATTACAGGTCAACCGAATGCGATGGGCGGACGAGAAGTCGGTGGTTTGGCAAACCAGTTAGCGGTTCATCGTGCTTTTGACGCAGAGTCTATCAAGCAAGTGCAAGCGTTTTGGGATTCACCAGAAATTGCCACTCAGCCCGGTTTAAAAGCCGTTGAACTGTTTGAGGCGGTAGAACGTGGTGAGATTAAAGTTCTCTGGATCATGGCAACCAATCCCGTTGTCTCTTTACCAGATAACCAATTGGTGAAACGTGCACTAGAGATTTGTCCGTTTGTGATTGTTTCCGATATCACAGCGGATTCGGATGTAGCGCATTACGCAGACCTGTTGCTGCCCGCCGCTGGTTGGGGGGAGAAACAAGGCATGGTGACCAACTCTGAGCGTCGACTTTCAAGGCAGCGTCAGTTTCAAACGCCTCCCGGTGAAGCAAAATCAGATTGGTGGGCGATAAGCCAAGTTGGACAAGCTTTGTGTGCATTGGAAAAGACACAAAATGGCTTTGCGTTTACTTCTGAGCGGGCGGTATTCAGAGAATATGCCGCGATGACAGGCATGAATGCAGATTCGCCATTGAAGCTAGATCTTTCTCAATACGCCAACTTAACCGAGCAAGAATACGAAGAGTGGGTGCCAACACAATGGGGAGGAGAGCGTCCTTTTGCTGATGGCGTCTATTCGCACCCAGATGGTAAAGCGCGTTTTGTCGTGACCAGTGAATCTCCAACGCGTTTAGAGAGAACAAAAGGCTGGTGGCTCAATACGGGCAGACAACGCGACCAATGGCATACCATGACTCGCACAGGGCATATCGCACACCTTGCCGCCTCTGAGTTAGAACCAACCGTGTACATGAACACACTCTCTGCCACTCAAAATCGCTTAAAAGCAGGACAACTCACCAAGCTGTTTCAGCCTACTTCAAACACCAGTATTTATGCCAAAGTTGCTATCGATGAAGGTTTGGGTTTTCAGGAGCTGTTTATGTCAATGCACTGGGCGGGTAGATATGGCGGTGAAAGCAGTGTTAATGCGATAGTAAACAGCGCAAAAGACCCTATTTCTGGGCAGCCTGCGTTTAAGTCGTCTTATGTTGAAGTGCAAGATGCAGCGGTAAAAACCTACGGTATGTTCATCGGTACACAGTTTGATTCCGGCAAGTTTCTCTACAGCGCATTTCAAGCAGAAAGCAATTTGGGCATTTGGCGCTTTGCACACGATAAGCGACCAAAGAAGCAGAGTTTTTGTCGAACAGAAAAGAGCCGCAGGATTACGATAGATATTGCCCAAGGTTGGCTAGCGGTGGATTACGACCTTGTTGGAGACGTTCGTATCATTCGCTCTGTTTTAGTGGTGTCTAGTGAACCGATTCAAACCGGCTACACCAACTTTACCGGCTTGATTGGCAAACCGATGGAGCTATCGCAACTGCTGACCATCACTCAATCGCAAAGCAGTGCCAAACTGGTTTGTAGTTGTTTCCGTGTCACCGATAAACAAATACATGACGCGATGGAGAAACAAGACTGCACGTCACTGACCCAGCTTCAAAACAAACTCAAATGCGGTACTAACTGTGGTTCGTGTGTTTCTCAAATCAAACAAATGGTCGACAGCCATCAGCATCAAAAGGGCAAACAGCAAGCGAACCAGCAAAGTCTGGCTATTCAAATAAAGTAAGTCATAAAAAGGATAAGCACATGGAAGCGCCTTATCAAAAGTCTTGGTTTAAGAAAGGACAAGCGAGTCAGAATCAAGAACGCTCGTCTCGCTTTTCTAAGCATGACCAAGCAAGCAAACTGAACCAACTTTTAGAAGACCATTCACTAGACCTGGACGCGAACCACAAAGGTTTTGTCTCGATTGTCGGAGCAGGGCCGCACGATCCTGACTTGTTAACGGTAAAGGCTGTAAAAGCGATTATGTCGGCAGAGGTGTTGCTTTACGACCGTTTGGTTAACAAAGATATTTTGGAGTTGTCTTCGCCACAAGCTGATTGGATTTACGTGGGCAAAAGATGCGGACAACCCAGCATTGCTCAGGAAGAAATCTGTGATTTGATGGTGTCGCTCGCTCAGCAAGGAAAGCGAGTTGTACGCTTAAAAGGGGGAGATCCTTTTGTATTTGGCCGTGGAGGCGAAGAGGCGTTAGCACTCGTCAAACACTCAATCGCTTACGAAGTCATCCCTGGTATTACTGCTGCGATTGGATGTTCAGCAAACAGCTTGATTCCGCTGACTCATCGTGGCGTTGCTCGTAGCGTTACCTTTGTGACGGGGCAAGTAGTAACAGGCGCATTTGAAGCGTGGAGCCAACTGATGCAAAGCGGACAAACGTTAGTCTTCTATATGGGGTTAGAAAAGTCATCTCAAATACAAACGGGTTTAATCAACTCCGGTTTGAGAGAGGATTTCCCAGTCGCGATCATCACTCATGGTTGCAGCCCTCAACAACAAGTGCATGTTACACAACTCAATCAGCTCAATGATTTATCGATTACACTTAAAGGCGTGAGCCCAGCATTGATTGTGATGGGAGAAGTTGTCAAACTGCGCGAACAACTAATAGAAACCGTACAGTCAGTGACGGAATACGAGGGAATATGAGCAGCATTTTGGAATGTATTAGAACAGTCGGTCGTGGCGAACGTGGTAGAAAACCACTGAACTTTGACCAAGCGTTTCGAGTTATGGATGAATACCTAAACGGTGAGTGCGACGACGATCAGATGGCAATGTTATTGATGCTGATCCGTGTACAGAACGAGACTCAACAAGAAATCGCTGGCTTTGTGAAAGCATTCCAATCCCGCATGCCAGCTATTGGTGCAGACATTGACTGGCCATGTTATGCAGGCAAACGTGAAGCGGCAGGGCAGCCTTGGCACCTGTTGGCAGCCAAGATCCTCGCCGATAATGGTCATAAAGTGCTGATGCACGGCTATCACGACCGTCAATCTGGTCGTTTGCATGCCGAAGATTACCTCGATAAGTTTTCTATCAACAAAGCGGAATCAGCGGAAGACGCAAAGCGTGTGTTAGAAACACAAAACATCGTGTATCTGCCGCTGAGTGCGTTTGCTCCTCAAGCAGAAACCATGATCGGTTGGAAGAATCGTTATGGGCTTAGAACGCCGATTAATACCGTGGTTCGTGCATTGAATCCGGGGCAGGCGACGGTTGGTATTCGTGGTAGCTTCCATCCGGGATTCCAGCAACTTCATGCTGAAGTCGAATACGAGATTGGTCAAACCGCTCATGCCGTTGTGTCATTCAAAGGGCAATCTGGTGAGTCAGAATACAACCCGAAAGTAAGCCAAACCGTATGGTTAAGCCAAACAAGCGGCGTGACATCTCACTACTGGACGGAGCAAATGCTGTCTGAGGTGCCAATGCCTGCGAACTGCTCGTTTGGGACGTCAGAAGATGACATGAACCAAATGGCAAATACGGTTCTTGCCACAATGACAGTGGTGCTATTTGCACAAATGCACGACAGGGAAAAAGCATTCGAACGCGCCTTCTCTTACTGGCAAGCCTATTGCGGCCAGCAATAACGCACTATTGTCAATTAATGTAAAACCAACGACGCAAAGTTGTTGAATCTGAATCCATTATCTATTGTTTGAAGAAGGTAAAAGATCCTAGCTCGCCAATGATGTGTTTCACCACCTTGCTCCGTATCAGAGTGGTGAAACCGCAGTTTTAGCCTCAATCGCGTTCGTTTCTCGCTTCGCGTTTGAGAATGAGAAAATCCCATATGGTAAGACACAGAGGACATGGATAATGGTTCTAAAGCATACCACTCCTAGTGAAAAGGCTTCTCATCCGATCCCGCAAGAAGCCTTCGATTGGTACGACGAATACGCCCACGGAAAAATCACGCGCCGTGAGTTTCTTAACAGGCTGGGTGGCCTTGCGGTGCTTGGCTTTAGCATGACAGCACTGGTCGATGCGTTAACCCCGAATTACGCACTCGCAGAACAAGTTTCATTTAACGATCCTGACATCAAAGCAACTTACGAAACCTTTCCATCTCCAAATGGGCATGGAGAAGGGCGTGGCTATTTGGTGATGCCACAGAAGAAGACCTTAAAATCGCCGACCGTGTTGGTGATTCATGAAAATCGAGGTCTGAACCCTTATATCAAAGATGTCGCAAGACGACTTGCAAAAGATGGCTTTATTGCTTTCGCTCCAGACGCACTTTATCCACTCGGCGGCTATCCGGGGAACGACGATGAAGGTCGCGCAATGCAGAAAGAGATGGACAGAGCCAAGATCGAACAAGACTTTATTGCAGCCGCTAACTTCCTCAAACAATACGAGGGTGGCAACGGTAAATTGGGCGCGGTTGGATTCTGCTTCGGTGGATACATTGTCAACATGCTCGCAGCAGTTATGCCAGAAGAACTCGATGCAGGTGTGCCTTTCTATGGAACACCTGCGGCTCAAGAGATCCAAAAGCAAGTCAAAGGGCCGTTGATGATTCACTTTGCAGGGCTCGATAAGCGTGTTAACGACACATGGCCTGCTTATGAGCAGCAATTGATCGCAACCGACGCACAGTATCAAGCGTTAATGTATGAGAACGTCAACCACGGCTTCCATAACGACTCAACAGCACGCTACGCACCGGAAGAAGCGGCGCTCGCTTGGGAACGTACACTCGGCTTCTTCAAAGAACATCTCGCCTCTAGTTAAAACGCTTCAACTTTAGTTGGCACATTCCTTGTTATGTCTCTCTTAGTGAGTGAGATATAAACAAGGAATGTGCATGACTCAATCAACGTCAAAAACACCCATTATAATATGCTGCGATAGCCTCCAAGAGCAGGCTCGATTGTCCGGTTTGTTGAGCAAAGATTACGACAACATCATTGGCTGCCAATTGGCACAACTAGAAACGCTTATGCAGCGAGAACCGTCAGCAAGCGTTGTGGTTGGATGGCAGCAACCAACCGCGGAACTGCGTTTGATCGTCGATTTCTGCCGCAGAAAATCGGCACCACTTCTTATCGTCTTAAAGCAATTATCATCCAATGATATCAATCGTTTATCGGAAAAAATGGACTATGTGCTCATGCCGCATGATAGTGAGTTTGCACTTCAACCTTGGATTGAACATGCGACATTAGTGAGAGCGAAATTCGAAAGTATGCAATCGGAAATTGAATCGCTGACCCACAAGATTGAAGAGCGCAAGTTGGTGGAAAAAGCCAAAGGTCTGCTGATGAAGATGCACAGCGTTGATGAAGATCAGGCTTATAAAGCGCTTAGAAATTCGGCCATGCAATCGAGCCAAACGCTCGCACAAGTTGCCAAGAATTTGATAACTACTTTGGAAGTGTTGGATTAGTTGCTCTACCACTTTGGGGTTAGGGTGCGTTTTCTAACGTGGTGCGTGTTGCACTATCAGCAAGCAATAACAGGGAATAACAAACGGCAAGATATACTAATTTATTGTATTTACTGTGAAAAATAAGTTGGCACAGTAATTGGATTAGTAGAATTGGGTTTATTGTTGAATCGCTTATCTCAATTATCAACGGCGGTAATTGTAGACTTAGCAACGGCGCTACTGCTCTTCGGAGTAGTGGCGCTTTTTTTATGGGAGCAAACCAATGAAATGGAGTTCGATGCTGAAAGTGTCAGCAATTTCGTTATCGGTATTCACCACGGTCAGCGTAAAGGCAGAGTTGGGTGAACCAGAAATTGAAGACTTGAAGTTTGGTTTTATTAAGTTAACCGATATGGCACCGCTGGCGGTTGCTTATGAGAAAGGCTTTTTTGAAGACGAAGGCTTGTACGTCACTTTAGAAGCGCAAGCAAACTGGAAGGTGCTTTTAGACCGAGTCATCGATGGTGAGCTTGCTGGCGCGCACATGCTTGCTGGTCAGCCATTGGGCGCAACGATTGGTGTTGGCACAAAAGCAGAAGTGATTACTGCGTTCAGTATGGATTTGAACGGCAACGCAATCACGGTTTCCAATGATACTTGGGAGCAGATGAAGCAATACATTCCAAAGCAACCAGATGGCAAGCCAGTTCACCCAATCAAAGCGGATGCACTGAAGCCTGTGGTCGACAGCTATCTGGATAAAGGCAAACCGTTCAACATGGGGATGGTGTTCCCTGTATCGACGCACAACTATGAGTTGCGATACTGGCTAGCGGCAGGGGGGATTCATCCAGGCTTTTACGCACCAGACTCAGGCGATAACAGTGGCCAGTTGGATGCTGATGTTCTTTTGAGTGTTACACCGCCACCACAAATGCCAGCGACGATGGAAGCGGGCACGATCAAAGGGTACTGCGTGGGCGAACCATGGAACCAGCAAGCCGTATTCAAAGGCATTGGCACACCAGTCGTGACCGACTACGAAATCTGGAAGAACAACCCAGAGAAAGTGTTTGGTGTTTCCAAAGCTTGGGCTGAGAAGTATCCAAACACGCACATTCGCGTAGTAAAAGCCTTGATTCGAGCGGCACATTGGTTGGATGAAAACGACAATGCCAACCGCCAAGAAGCAGTGAAGATGCTATCAAAAAGCGAATACGTTGGAGCCGATGCCGAAGTTATCGCCAACTCAATGACCGGCACGTTTGAATACGAGAAAGGCGACAAACGAGACGTGCCAGACTTCAACGTGTTCTTCCGTCATAACGCCACGTATCCGTATTACAGCGATGCGATTTGGTATCTGACTCAAATGCGCCGTTGGGGACAAATCTCAAGCGAGAAATCCGATGATTGGTACATGGATGTGGCGAAAGAGGTTTACCGTCCAGATATCTACCAACAAGCAGCTCAAGCGCTAATTGAAGATGGTGTGTTGAGCAAAAAAGACTTCCCAGATTTTAGTGCTGAAGATGGTTTCCGTGCGCCACAAACACACTTTATCGACAACATCGTTTATGACGGTCGCGAGCCAAATAAATATCTAGAGAAGTTCTCTATCGGGCTTAAAGGAAAAGACAAGGTTTAACCATAACGATAAACGCCACAGGCGAGGGAATTCGCTTGTGGCAACAAGGATGTAAATTTCTTAGGAGTGAGTATGTCTAGTAATGTCATTTCCCTGTTTCCTGCTAAGCAGGTAGTGAACCGAAGTCGGCTGGTGCTTTTGCCCGTCATTGGCTTGCTGATCTTTTTGGCAATGTGGCACTTAGCAGCGAGAGAAGTGCAAACTTCATTAGGTACGCTACCGGGACCTGTGCAAACTTTTCAGCAGTTCAGCAACCTTGTCGATGACCATTGGCAAGAGCGAGAAAAGGAACAAGCGTTTATCGAACGTCAGGAAAAACGTAATGCTGCGAAGTTAGCGAAGAATCCAGACGCGGAAGTGAAGATTCGTCCCTACACAGGTAAACCGACGTTCTTCGACCAAATCATAACAAGCTTAGTGACCGTAACTGCGGGCTTTTTGCTGGCGACGGTTATCGCGATTCCGCTTGGCATCGTGCTTGGTCTGAATCAAGGGCTGTATCAAGCGTTCAACCCAATCATTCAACTGCTCAAGCCCGTATCACCTTTAGCTTGGCTGCCTATCGTCACTATGGTTGTAAGTGCCACTTATGTGAGTGATGACCCGATGTTTGCTAAGTCGTTCATTAACTCTCTGATCACAGTGGCGCTGTGTAGCTTATGGCCGACGCTGATTAATACCGCCGTGGGCGTAACGAGCGTTGATAAAGACTTGGTCAACGTGAGCAAAGTGCTTCAACTTTCGTGGTGGCAGCACATTCGCACCATCGTATTACCTTCTGCCATTCCAATGATCTTCACAGGTTTACGTCTCTCTTTAGGTATCGCTTGGATGGTGTTGATTGCGGCAGAAATGCTCGCTCAGAACCCAGGGTTAGGCAAGTTCGTTTGGGATGAATTCCAAAACGGCAGCTCGGCATCATTGGGTCGTATTATGGTCGCAGTCATCACCATCGGCTTTATCGGTTTGATGCTCGATAGAGGCATGTTGCAACTTCAAAAGTGGTTGTCTTGGAATAAACAACAAGCGTTGAGATAAGGGAAAAGATCATGGAAAAAGCATTATTAGATCTAACGCGATTAGGGATGCGATTCCCAACGCCAGATGGCGAGTTCATCGCGCTTAAGAACGTCGATTTACAAATAAATAAAGGCGAGTTTGTATCCCTAATTGGTCACTCTGGCTGTGGTAAATCAACGGTATTGAACTTAGTTGCAGGGCTGCACATGCCAACAGACGGCGGTGTGATCGTCGATGGACGAGAGGTGGCAGGACCGGGACCTGACCGCGCAGTGGTGTTCCAAAACCATTCGTTATTGCCTTGGCTCACCGTATATCAAAACGTTGAGCTCGCAGTAAAACAAATTGCTGGCAAAAAGGGCAAAGCGTGGATTCAGGAGCAAGTGAATCACTATTTGGAGTTGATTCAAATGCAGCATGCCGCGCACAAAAAGCCGGATGAAATCTCTGGGGGCATGAAGCAGCGAGTCGGAATTGCCAGAGCACTGGCACTTCAACCAAAGGTTCTACTGATGGATGAGCCATTTGGCGCGTTGGATGCGTTAACTCGTGCGCATTTGCAGGATGCACTGATGAAGATTCAAGCCGAGCTAAACAACACCGTCATCATGATTACCCACGACGTGGATGAAGCGGTGCTGCTATCCGACAAAATTGTGATGATGACTAACGGACCGGCGGCAACCATTGGAGAGGTGTT
This sequence comes from Vibrio sp. CUB2, assembly GCF_001557945.1. NCBI lineage: Bacteria > Pseudomonadati > Pseudomonadota > Gammaproteobacteria > Vibrionales > Vibrionaceae > Vibrio > Vibrio sp. CUB2. Next base: position 22,912 of record NZ_LNRB01000009.1, read on the forward strand.
AGAAGTAAATCTACCGCGCCCTCGTGAGCGTGTAGCACTGGCGGATGATGCGCAGTATCAGAAGTGTCGACAAGCGGTGTTGAAGTTCCTTTACGAGAAGCAATCCAAAGTCGAGATTCCTGCTTCGAAAGAAGACAAACCCAAAACCGCAGCGCAAACGGCATAAGGAGGCAGCGATGAACAGTCCTTTAACGATCCCTGTAAAGAACGCATTGAGCCACATCGTTGTGGTAGGCAACGGTATGGTCGGGCAACACCTCGTCGAGCAATTAGTGCAGAAAAACGCGCATTTGGAGCACCGAATTACCGTGATTGGTGCAGAGCGTTTTATCGCATATGACCGTGTACAGTTGTCCTCTTTGTTTGCGGGTAAGTCTCATGATGATTTGATGCTGAGTAACCAAGAATGGTACGACATGCATGGCATCCAACTCGTACTTGGCAGCCAAGTAACAGGCATAGACAGAGAGCAAAAGCGTATTCTGCTTGATGGTGAAGATGTGCTGGGTTACGACCAACTCGTGCTCGCGACCGGTTCGTACCCATTTGTGCCGCCAATTGAAGGTAAAGACCGCGACAACGTGTTTGTCTACCGCACGCTTGATGATCTTTCACAAATCAAAAAGGCATGTGAAGGTGCAAGAACAGGCGCAGTGATTGGCGGTGGCTTGTTGGGTTTAGAAGCGGCAAACGCACTCAAACTATTGGGGCTAGAAACTCACGTTATTGAATTTGCGCCTCGCCTGATGCCCGTGCAATTAGATGATGGTGCAGGCTTGGTGCTAAAAGAGAAGATTGAAGCGCTAGGGCTAACCGTTCACACCTCAACGGGTACGGAACGAATCTGCGATGGTGAAACGGCTAAGCATCGTATGGTGTTTAAAGACAAAGATCCTCTCGAAGTGGATGTGATTGTCTTTTCCGCAGGGATTCGCCCTCAAGATGAGTTGGCAAAAATAGCTGAGCTAGAAGTAGGCGAGCGAGGCGGCATTGTGATTAATAACCAATGCCAAACCAGCGATGAGAACATTTACGCGATTGGCGAATGTGCCCTTTGGGAGCAGAAGATCTTTGGTTTAGTCGCACCCGGTTACACCATGGCGAGAACCACTGCCGATGTCTTGACTGGTATGCCAAGCGAAGGTTTTAAAGGCGCAGACATGAGCACCAAGCTCAAGCTACTTGGGGTGGATGTGGCGTCTATCGGCGATGCACAAATGCAAACCGAAGGTGCTCAAGAAATGGTCTTGCAAGATGCGGTCGCAGGCATCTACAAAAAGCTGGTGGTTGATGCGAGCGGCACCCAATTGCTCGGTGCAATTCTTGTTGGTGACAACAGCGATTACGATGCGCTCTTACAGTGTTATTTGAACAAAACGGTCCTGCCAGACCACGCGGCGAACCTGCTGTTTGATACCGGAATGCTTGATGGAGAGATGCCAGACAGCGCTATCATCTGCTCTTGTCACAACGTCACAAAAGGCGACTTAGTTGCCGAGATTCAAGCTGGCACTACCAACCTGACAGATCTTAAAGCCAACACCAAAGCCGGTACTGGCTGTGGTGGCTGTAGCAATATGGTGAAGTCGGTATTGGATACTCAATTGGCAGCCATGGGGGTAGAGGTTAACAACCACCTTTGTGAGCACTTTAAGCTTAGTCGCCAAGAGATGTTCCATATTTGCCAAGTGGAACAAATCAAAGACTTCGACACCTTAATTGCACTGCATGGCAAAGGACATGGGTGTGATATCTGTAAGCCGACAGCAGCATCTGTGTTTGCTTCTTTGTGGAATGAACACATCATGGAGCCGCAGCATCAATCTCTGCAAGATTCTAATGATGCCTTTATGGCGAACCTACAAAAAGATGGCTCTTACTCAATTGTGCCTCGTGTTCCGGGCGGCGAAATCACACCAGACAAACTCATCGTGCTAGGCGAAGTTGCTCAGCAATACGATCTGTACACCAAGATCACTGGCGGTCAGCGCGTGGATTTATTTGGTGCGCAGTTAGAACAGCTTCCTGAAATCTGGCAAACCTTAATTGATGCCGGTTTTGAAACAGGGCACGCCTACGGTAAATCGGTGCGCACCGTAAAATCTTGCGTCGGTTCTACTTGGTGTCGCTATGGTGTTGATGACTCGGTCGGATTAGCCATTGAGTTAGAGAACCGATACAAAGGATTGCGAGCGCCCCATAAGCTTAAGTTTGCCGTATCGGGCTGTACTCGCGAGTGTGCAGAAGCGCAAAGTAAAGACATTGGGGTGATCGCCACTGAAAACGGCTGGAATCTATACGTTTGCGGTAATGGCGGCATGAGACCAAGACACGCTGATTTATTTGCATCCGACTTATCCAAATCAGAGTTGATCACCATGATCGACCGAGTCTTGATGTTCTACGTCAGCACCGCTGATCGCTTGCAGCGCACGTCGGTGTGGATGGAGAACATGGAAGGGGGCTTAGATTACCTTAAACAAGTGATTTTGGATGACTCTCTCAACCTATGTGATGCATTGGATGAGCAAATGGCACGAGTCGTAGATACCTATCAATGTGAGTGGAAGAGTACGTTGGATAATCCTCAAAAATTGCAACGCTTCCGTCCTTTCTTGAACAGCACGTCGGGCAGCAAAGTCTTGCCGTACCAGCGTGTGCGCGGTCAGCGTATTCCAGTGAAACAGGAGGTGTAAATGGCAGCTTTAACCAAAGTGAAATTGTGTCAGCTTGATGACCTAATGCCGTTCATCGGTGCCACGGTGTTGATTGAAGGCGAGCATGTCGCGCTATTCTACATTCCTGATAGCGGTGTTTACGCCGTTCAAGATTGGGACCCAATTGGTAAGGCTTATGTGATGAGTCGAGGGATTGTCGGTGATATTGATGGAGAGATGTGTGTTGCATCACCACTGTATAAACAGCACTTCAGTTTAAAGAATGGGCAATGTCTGGAAGACGAAGCGCACTGCCTAAAAACGTGGCAAGTAACGATCGACGATAATCAGGTTTGTTATTTAGCCGAAGAATGATCCTCGAAATTAGTTTGCTCGATATGAGTAAATTCTTAGCGTAAGAGACAAGCGAATAAAGCTCCAGAGACAGCACAGTATGGCTCTGGAGCTTTTTACTATTTGGAAGGGTTCACTTGCAGTTCGGTATAGCCGGTCGAGTCGTCCATCGTTCTGGTAAACTCAAGTTCTGAGTAAGAATGGATGATCAATTCTGCGGTAGTATCAATCACTGTGCCTTCCAGCAAATGCCCGCCCCAAACTCGTCCTTCACGATCAGACACCGAGATATGAACGTGTTGATGTCCAGCCGTTAGGGTTCCCATCACAGAGACAATTTCAAATGGCTCTTGTTTGGTTAACGTGCTTTCTGCACCTGCCAAACGAAGGTTGAGGTCAGAGACACAGCCAACGCATGAGGCAATCGAGCCTGCTTTGATACCATACTGCTCGACCAATTTCGCTAGGTTCAGCTTTAAGTCCATACCTTTGGTAAGACGTACCGCTATCACTTCAATCGACATGTCACTTCCTAATCAAAACCAGCAAGCAGGAAAGCGCCGTATCCAAATCGGCATAACGTTTGGCTTTGCCAAGCACGCGCATGCCTTGCATGTTGTTGAGAACAAAACGAGCAAGCTCTTCTGGTTTCAGCGTTTTCGGCACTAAGGTTTCTTTTTGCGCATTGGTCAGCGCATCCGCAATGATGTCGATAAGATGGTCAAATAAGAAATGCCCTTTACGCAGTACGTCATCGTCTTCACCTGCATGCTCAATCAACGCATTTTGAATAAAACACCCACAGTTGCGTTTGCGCTGCAGCTCAGCAAAGGATTTGAGGAACGATTCTAACTCAGGTAAAGACGCGTCGTCTTTTTCCAAATCATTCAGTGACGGTAGCGAGACCTTTTTCAAGTAGGTATCGAGCGCTTCGTAGTAGAGCTGTTGCTTGTCACCATAGGTGTTGTAAAGACTGAAGCGGTTGATGTTCAACTCGTCGGTGAGATCCGAGATAGACGTGTTCGCAAAGCCCTTGCGCCAAAACACATCCATAGCCACGAGAAGCTTTTCATCTCGGTCGAAGTTGGCTTTTCTTGCCATAAATTACCTGCCTGGGTCTGCTTATCGGGTAATTAAATTGCTTTGGAGGGATGGTACAGAGAACCTCTAGCGTTCGAACTGAACCAATATGATGAATACCCATCTATTCTTGGGTATCAGCCCCCAAATTCATGTGAACTCACAAACGGCATCAAAAATCTCGCTCAGCAAACAGACCCACAACTGTTTGAAAATTTTTGATAGTGAAGTTCTTGACTGATCGTTTATAAACTGGCTACAGTATATCCTAACCAATCGGTTAGAAAAAGATAAAAGGATGTGAAATGAAGCTCTATGAAACCGCAATGACTCCAAGTTGTAAGCGAGTTAGCATTTTTCTAAAGGAAATCGGTGGCGAGGTTGAGCGAATTGCGCTGAACGTTCGTGAGGGCGATAACCTATCTGAACCGTTTAAATCGAAAAGCGTTAACGGCAAAGTGCCTCTACTGGAACTGGATGATGGCACGACGATCTGTGAAAGCGTGGCGATTTGTCGTTACTTAGATGAAGCGTTTGAAAATGATCTTGCGCTGTTTGGTGCTAACCAGCTCGAACGTGCTCAGGTGGAAATGTGGCATCGCGTTGTCGAATTCCAAGGCTTGTACACGGCTTTTCAGGCGTTTCGTAATATCACAGCAATTTACCAAGACCGCGAAAACTGTGTGGCTGCGTGGGGTGACGAGTCGAAATCTCGCGTATTAGAATTCCTGCCAATTCTCGACAAACGCTTGTCAGAAAGTGAACATATCGCTACTGACAACTTCACCATCGTAGACATTACCGGCTACATTTTTGTTGGTTTTGCCGTAAATGGTTTGAGTATTGAAGTGTTCGAAACCTACCCAAATATTGCGCGTTGGTTTGAACAAGTATCGGTGCGTGAAGCGTTTCAAGGTTAACTTCTAGTGTGATTTTTCTAAGCAGCAAGGCTTTTGTAGACTTGCTGCTTTTTGTCGTTTTAAGCGCAAAGATCTTCAATTTGTTCAAGTTTTCTCTTCTTTTTCTGCCTTTCTCCTATAATTAACTCTGTTAATGCAACAACATCAATTGGCTCTCACGGCGTTTTGGAACCTTGAGTTCTTAGTTTGTAGACGTCCCAATCATTATTGGACTTCACCAAGTAATGAAGGACACCAAGCGACAAGGAGAGGTTATGCGTGTTCGAAGTAAAACCATCAATGGCGTGTTGTGTACGCTGCTCGTAGCGTCTGTGTGCGGACTCGTTGCAATGTATCAAAACCACAGTCAGCAGCATCAACAAATCGAATTGCTGCGTGGGCAATTGATGGAAAAAGAAAACCAAATCGTCATCTCGAATGAGGCGTTGTCTTACACTCGTTATCAACATCAACTTTTAGCGGAAGATTACAGCCGTTTCAGAGATGCCCAATCCATGAGTAGCGTACTGCAATAGAACAAACAGGCAAGGAGAGGTATGAAGTCCATATTGTTGGTCGACGACAGCAAAACGGTCCTGCTCTATATGACCAGTGCATTGCAAAAGCAAGGGTACGAGGTCATTGCCGTTGAAGATGGTGAGTCTGCGTTAGAAGTGCTGACTCACCGAACTGACATTCAGTTTGTCCTCAGTGATTTGATGATGCCGGGCATCAGTGGCATTGAGCTTTGCCGTGAGCTCAAATCGTCGGCGTTTTCTCGTTATATCTTCTTTGTGCTTCTCTCTTCCCGTAACGATCAAGAATCCATCATCAAAGGCATGGATGCAGGCGCCGATGACTTTGTCGACAAGAAAACGTCTGTAGAGGAACTACAAGCGCGTATCCGAGCGGGCTTTCGTACCTTAGAGCTGCACAACACGCTCACGACAAAAAACCAAGAGCTCGATTTAGCGTATCAAACCATTCAGCAGGATTTGGATTCTGCCGGAGAGTTAATGGAACAACTGTTGCCCGTGGAAGAACAGATTCACACGGCACAATTTAGCTTCACTTATGTTCCTTGTACCAAGATCGGTGGGGATATGTTGGGCTATGTCGAGCTCGATGAGTCCCACGTTGCGTTTTATGTCTTCGATGTTTCCGGGCACGGTATTTCTTCGGCGTTAATGGCATTCTCGATTCAACAAACTTTGTCACAACGTAACAAATCGGAGTCGATAACGTTAGACTGGAGCGACAACGAGTACCGCATCAGTGAGCCTGCAGCTGTGATTGAAAGGCTTAATCGACGCTACCAGCAAACGCAAAACAGCAAACTCTATTTCACTATCGAATATGCCGTGTTGAACACCGAAACCGGTGAACTGAATTATTGCACAGCAGGGCACCCTAAATTCGTTTGGCAACAGACGGAACACAACTGCTTGGAACTTGTTGGTGACAACAACTTCATCGTCGGGGCATTGGAGCCGATGATGTACCAAGGTGGAAGTATCCAACTCAAGCCTAATGACGCACTCTGGTTCTTCTCCGATGGCTTATTGGAAGCCAAGCAAGGCGAGAAGCTTTACGGCATTGACCGACTGCTATCCAACATCGAGGAGAGTAAAGCGATGCCAGAAAAGGCACAAACCAATGCCGTTTTGGAGCAAGTGCAAAACTGGCAAGGAAAACCAGAAATCGACGATGATGTGAGCTTGTTGAAAGTGCAATGGTTGGGTTGTGCACAATCGCAAGCCGCTAAGCCGACAAGTTCGGTATTCCAGAAATCCTATCAAGCGTCTTTAGAAGTTTCACGCCAAGCGAGTCTCGAATTGGTTGAGTTCCTTCAACAAACTTCGGTTTCTTCTCACGTCGCGCAAACCCTTGAGCTGTGTGTGGTTGAGTTGATGAACAATGCTTTCATCCATGCCTATCAAGAACAAACCGGAAAAACGGTTGAGTTAGAATGTGAACTAACACAAGGTGAGCAGCACAACATAGAAGTGCGCGTATTTGATTATGGCAATCGCATTTCTGATGAAACCTTTCAAAGTTACACCTCAAAGCAAATTGAGACGCCAAATCTATTCGATGAAGAGAGTTGGATGCCTTCAGGACGAGGCTTGATGCTCATAGCCCAAATGACAAACGGGTTTTCTGTATCACATCAAGGGGATCGCAATTGTTTTACGGTCGTAATGGCGTCGAAATCGTAACTTTTTGCTTGTGATACTGCTTAAATCTTCCTCTTACACGCATGTTTTTGTGCGTGCTAATCGATTGCCTAAACTTTATTTTTTCTGCCCGTTTTGAGTTAACCCTGCGTTAACTTTCCCCGTCGTATATTCGCCGTCAACCGATGGAGAGTCAGGGCTTCTGCCTCTTGTCATCGTGATTTTTCTCTCGTTTGTAGTTGGGAAATAAAAAATGAAGGCGAAAGGTTTTACCTTAATTGAATTGGTCGTGGTCATTGTCATCTTAGGTATTTTATCTGTGACGGCAGCGCCTCGATTCTTGAATTTGCAAGATGATGCGAGAAACGCGGCAATTGCTGGATTAAGAGGGGCGATGAACGGTGCGATGGGCATTGTTTACGGCAAAGCGGCGTTGATGGGTGTCGAACGCGCAAAAGAGGCTAAATTGGATACTGACGGCACAGGTACGCTTGATTTGGCTATCGCCTACGGATACCCAAAAGCGACCTTGAATGACCTATCTATTGTGGTGCAAGGGCTGAGAGAAGACTGGGCACACAAAGAAATCCCTGGTAGCACTTCAATTCACTTCGGCATTGCGGGTTATGACAAAACTTGCATCAAGTACACACAAGCCGGTGTGACTAGTGCAGCAACAGCCGTGGTTATCAAAGATCCGGCAGAGTGCAGTGGGTTAACAAAATGATTCTTAGAGCCACTTTTAACAGTGGCTTTTTTGTGCTCAAAATTCGTGCGTATTCCCTCAAAAAGTTCCCCTAAAAGTCCCTTAAAACATACCGTTATGGTGACGATAAAAATTAATCATTAAAACGAGGGCTGGCGTTAACTTAGCGTTAACCATGAGAAATTTAAGATATGACTCATATCACACACTGTGCCTCTTAAAGCGTTGGCTTTGAGATGGAATTTAACCTTGTTAATGATTAACAGGAAGTAGAGGCGAGTGTCATTAAACGTGTTGGTCAGCGAATTACGTGAATACCAACTCAATAAAAACACTTATAAAGGTCTCTTAATGTCAGATTTCAACTTGTTGTACCAACCAAAACTAAAAGATGGCGTGATCGTTGGTCTTGAAGCTTTGCTACGACCAGTCGACGTTGAAAAAACACTGCCTGAATTTTTCGCCGAAGTGAAAGACAACATGGCGCTTGATCTAGCTGTGATGAAGCGTTGTTTGGAAGACATCGCGAAGTTTGACATTCAAATTCCGGTATCCATCAACATCTACCCAACCAGCGTTTTGAATGATTACTTTGTCTTCAGTGCGATCAAGCAGCTAAAAGGAAAGAACGTTTCTTTAGAGCTGGTTGAGCATCAAGGTGTTGAGCTGAATGATGAATTTCTTAGTCATGTGGCGCTGCTAAAAGACAACGGCATCAAGCTGTCTATTGATGATTTCGGTAAAGATTTCGCGAGAGCGGATTTGGCACTCACTATCGGTGCGGATGAAGTCAAATTTGACCGTTCGTTGGTTCATGACATTGAGAAAAACTACAGCAAATTTAAGCACCTGTCGTTTTTGTACTCAAAGATCAAAACGCTATGTACACACAAAGTTGTTTTTGAAGGGGTTGAGAACAAGCGTCAAAAAGAACTGATCGAATTGTTTGCCGAAAAGCCAACGATTCAAGGTTTCTACTTCTATCCAGCAATGCCGCTAGAGGAGATTGTTGAGCTAGATTGCTTTTCCAACCTTGAGCAAGATGCACCCGTAGAAGCACTGCTACGAATGAGCTTGGATTTAGATTACAAGCTTTATAACTTTCTGATTGAAAACAATATTGAAGATGTACAGAGCGAAGAAGTGAATCGCTTTATTGAAGACCATGACATCTTGGGCGTCGTGCACAACGAAGACGTAAATACGACTCTGAGCAACCTAAGAGACATCTATTTCAATAATACATCGATTATTGCGAATGGCGTTGTGTCGATGCTCGATTCAGCTGAAAAGCTGGTCATCATGAGAAACGAGCAAGGTGTGGTGATTTTTGATAACGCGGCACACCGAGAGTTGGTCGGAACCAGTATCGTTGGTGTGAAACCGCAAGAGATCATCCACGAAAACGAAAGTTACCGTTTGTGCTTAGAGAAAGACAAGAACTTGCTGCAAGACGAACATCTTATGTTCCACAAAGACAAAGAGTTTTTCGAGGGCATTGAGTACGACACGATTCGCGAAAAAATGGTCTACAACGGCAAAAAATTCATCATTGCGACCGTTTGTCCGTCGAATACTGGACTAATGGATGTAACCAAGGATGAGTTGACCAAGTGTTATACCCGTTCGTTCTTAAAGTACCACCTAGCGTCTTACGATAATCGCATCGTGGCTTTTCTTGATATGAACGGCTTTAAAGCGATAAACGACAACTACGGCCATCGTATTGGTGATAATTGTTTGGTGGATTTCGCGTGTTTATTACGTTCATCGCTGCGCGAAAAAGATGTGGTGATTCGCTACGGTGGCGATGAATTTGTGATTGTATTTGACTCTTCAGCGTACGAAGACATTGAAAATCGATTGAACGCACTAAACGCGAAAATGGCGCGTTACTTTGCAGAAAAAGGTTTTGATTTGTCATTCGCGTACGGCTTATCAAAAGTCGTGAATCACGATATTGATGCTGCGATTGAGTTAGCTGACAAGAACATGTACTCGGCAAAACGACGCTTTAAGCGCCAATTAAGTGTGGATTACGTTATCTAAAACTTTCTAACAGGGATGTTGTAAATGTTAGGAGTTTTAAATGAAAAACAAAGGTTATACTCTCATTGAAATGATCGTGGTGATTGTGATTTTAGGCGTGTTAGCGGTGACAGCGGCTCCTAAGTTCATGGGATTACAATCCGACGCGAGAATCGCAACACTGCAAGCGACCAAAGGTGCTATTGAGTCCTCGTTTGCTATGTTTTCTGCCAAATCAGAAATACCGTCTACTGAGATTCAACCTTGTGATTACCACAAGCAAATGCGCTGTATGGTCATTGATGGTCAGCAAATTCGTTTAACCAATGCTGACAATTATCCATGGTTTGATGTCTTTCCGAATCAAGCGCTGTCTCAGTTCAAAGCTTTGGTGAATGTTGACGTTTCTCCTCTTAACGATGATTTGCACGGTGAAGACAAACTCAACTTTGAAACGGATTACGACGGCGGCTTTTGGATCTTCCCACAGTTTTATGGCGATTGGAGTGAACTCGACACACTGCGTTGCCGAATCCACTACACGCCAGCAACGGCAAGTAGAACAGGGCACAGTATTACAACACTGGAAACTGAAGATTGTTAATAACGAGCGAAACGTAAATGGAAGTCACGCACAAACATGTTCTGCTGGTGGACGACAATGTTGAACTAGCAAAAACCATTATGGAATATCTGGAGCTGCATGGTATTCACAGCGACCATGCAGCTAATGGAGTAATGGCATTACAGTTGGCACGATCGGATGAATACGATCTGGTGATATTGGATGTGAATTTGCCTCACTTATCCGGCATCAAAGTCTGTGAAATCCTTCGTGCTGATGGCATCGATTTACCCGTCCTGATGCTCACCGCAAGAAGTGAACTCAGCGACAAGCTTAAAGGGTTCAGTGCTGGTGCGGATGACTACATGGTAAAGCCCTTCGCGCTAGAAGAGTTAATGGCCCGTGTTCTTGCGCTGTTGAAGCGAAGTAGCGGTACGCCAGATCGTTTAGTGGTGGACGATTTGGTGTTAGATATCACCCAGAGGCAAGCTTATCGGGCGGGAATCGCTCTAACGTTATCACCGACTTGCTACAATATTTTAAAAGTGATGATGAGCGCTAGTCCTTCACCAGTAAGTCGAAGTAAGATAATGCGATTGGTCTGGGGCGATGCGTCACCAGAGAGTAACAGCTTGAAAGTTCACATGTTTAAGCTGCGTCAGGCGGTGGATAAGGGACAAAACACCAAGCTTATTCATACGCTTCCTAACTTTGGCTATGTGCTCAAGTCCGAGTCGCGGCATCAATAGGAAAATCATCAGTGAAGATCAAAGACAGTCTTAGAGTGTACGTCATCACCGTCTCTGCGGTGTTAGGGTTAATCCTTGCCGTTGTTGCGGGCTCTTATAGCACCTATAACCTCTATACTGGTATCGATCTTGTGACCAAAGGTGTCATGCTGGTGAAAGCGGAAACGGAAGAACCGCAAGCAGGCAAACCCATCATCAACCCGCCTTTTATCATCACGGCCAACTGGGATGATTTACCCTTGGCATTTCAACTCAAGTTTGTTGAAAAAGAACTCGCGGTAGGGAAGTTATTTAAAGCGACGGAGACTGAGTATCGCGCAGGAAGAAACGCCAACCGCTTTATTTACCTGTTGATCAAAAGCGAAGTGGATGCTCAAACCAAATTTGTCGCAGTCAAAATCAACAAAAACGCCTTCGATGATTTCGCCGACACGCTAAATATCAACTTATTACCTCAGTTAGATTACATCGTTGTTTTTGTCACTGTACTGCTGATCTTCTTTTTGGTTGGGGTATTTACCATCATCAAGAGAATCACCAAACCGGTTGAAGAGCTGAAAAACTGGGCAATCAATATTCGAGAGAAAGACGATTTATCCAAGGTTCCGGATTTTAAGTTTTCTGAGCTCAACATGATGGCGCGAGTTATTAACTCCTCGGTGTCGGCGGTACGAAAAAGTGTTCGTAAAGAGCAAGATTTCATTCGTTATGCCAGCCATGAGTTAAGAACGCCAATTGCGGTTATTCGCTCTAATTCGGAACTGATGAAAAAGATGATCGCCAGTGATATGCCTAAAGAGCGTTTACTGAAGAATCTACAGCGAATCGAAAACAACAGCTTAGCCATGTCCGATTTATGTGACAGTTTGTTATGGCTCAACCACGAAAAGTCGACAGAACTCAGAGAGACAATGACCAGTTTGGGTGTATTAACCGAGCAGGTCGTGAACGAGCAACGATACTTGTTATCTGGAAAGAAGGTAGAGGTTGAAACCTCGGTCGATAGCTTTGAATGTTTGCACTTAGAAGGAATGTGCAAAATCGTGATTACCAATCTTGTGCGCAATGCCTTTCAGCACACCAATGAAGGTGAGGTCATCATCAAGCAGCAAGGGTTAGAAGTACAAGTGATCAATCGAGATAAACAAAAAGACCTGACTCACGAAACGACTGGGTTTGGTTTGGGTTTGTTGATCATCAAGAAAATCTGCGACAAGTATTACTGGCAGTATGAAGAACAAGTGCTGGAAGATGGTCGCGCAGTGAAAGTGACGTTTGTTTAAAGGGCAATTCTCAGCATGAAAACAAGTGTAGGCATGAAAAACAAAGGCTTTACATTGATTGAACTCGTTATCGCTATCGTGATTTTGGGTATTCTCGCCGTGGTTGCTGCGCCGAGATTTCTGAACTTGCAAAAGGATTCAAAGGTGGCGGTTATGGAGACGGTTGAGGGAGCAATGCGAGCAGGTCTAGAAATGGTGCATACGCGTGCCATTGTCGAAGGCTTGGATCAAGGTGAGCAAGAGATCGTCATCAATGGCGTTGTGGTTCCGCTCAGAGATGGTTACCCACGCGTAGACGGTAATGATTCATTCGATGACATGAACAAGCAAGTCTTAGCTTGGCTTAATATTGATGCGGTATCTTTAACTACGGCTCAAAAAGATCCCAATGCTGCTGACCTGTTTACTGACAAAAGCACGCCAAACAACCAAATCTATATTTTCTTCACTTCTGATTTGGATAAGAAAAGCGTCAACTTCCAATGCCAAGTGATGTACCAAAACATCACCACTCCGGAAGTAAGATTACTGACTGACGCTTGCTAAATACCGTTGAGGGGTTACTTCAAGACAAACCCAAAGTTTTTGATGGTTTGGAGTAGCTTCTCTTCATAATTATCATCAAGTGCGTGCCTTAATTTGAACATGTGCACTTTTAAGCTGTTGGTGTCCGGTTGTTCATCTCCCCATACCTTCTGGATTAAGTCTTCACGGCTGATGGGGTTTGGAGTGGCGCGCAGCAAGACTTCTAGAATTCGATAGCCAGTAGGAGAGAGTTTGAGTTCATCGCTACCACGCATGACATGGCGCTCTTTCACGTTCATTTTTAAGTCTTTCAACTGCAGAAGGTTCACTTCGCCACTGCGTCGTCGAGAGAGCACTTTGACGCGCATTAACAGCTCTTCAAAGGCAAAAGGCTTGGTGAGATAGTCATCAGCACCTGCTTCAAAGCCAACGATTTTGTCGTCTAATGTGTCCCGCGCAGTCAGCATAATAATAGGGACATCACTGCCTTGTTCTCGTAATTTCTTACACACCTCTATGCCGGACATGCGTGGCAAATTCAAATCCAATATCACGACATCGTGGTGCGTCTTGGCTATTAACTCTAAAGCGGCCACGCCGTTCGAGACATGATCACAGCTAATGTCTTCAAGCTCAAAGTGTTCGACAGTGGTTTCTGCCAGTTCCAAGTTGTCTTCGACCAAAAGCAATTGAAGTGTATTTGAGCGCGTCACATTTTTCTCCAGCAGAATGCGGTAAGCGAAGTATAGATTATTAAGCCAGAACCGCAGAAAAACAAATACTTAAATAGAAATTTTAGGTCACGATAACGGTCGCTTTAACCAGTTGATAACCCACGAAATGCTAATTTAGCAACCAATTGAATGAATGGAGTTTGCAATGAGGCGCTCTACTAACTTTAAGGTGGCATTGTTGGCAACGTGCAATATGCTTTTTTGGGCGTCGATTGCTGTGTCTACGGTTGCGCTATCAAGGCCGAACATTTCGATAGAAGTTCTTATCTCACTGCTTTTTATTGCTGGTGTCTTTACGTGGACAACAATCTATTGGTTGGTTCGTAACTGTGTGAAACCCATTACGTGCATTACCAATGATATCGAGCGTATGAATCAGACTGGGAGCGTTGTACCTATCGCCAATATTTATGGGGAAGAATATGAAGCATTGCTTGTGGCGGTGAACAAAGCGATGAGATTGGCACAGGGTGAGAAACAAGAGCGCTAAGTGACCATAATCAAACAAATTCTGGTGCTATGCTTTAACGATGACATAAGAAAGGTAAGGGGCCATTAAACATGTCGCAAATCGAAATCAAATTGGAGCGTCCACGCGTCGAATTGCTGTTTGCCAAATATAAAGATCAAATCGGAGATGACTTTCCGGGCTATCGTAATCATGTTTATCGAACCATCACTTATGCGATGCATTTCCTCGGCAATGATGAGCAGTACGAGCAGTTAGTTGAAACGGCATTTGTTTATCACGACATTGGTTTGTGGACTGACCATGAATTGGCTTATCTCGAGCCTTCTGAAGCGGTTGCTTTGGCAGATAATGAACACTTTGAGTGGGGGTTAGATCCTGATGCTTTGCGCGGTGCGATTCATTGGCACCATAAGATTTCGCCGTATAAAGGGCCGCACCAGAAAGTCATCGAAGCATGCCGAAAAGCAGACTGGATTGATGCAACCAAAGGCAGCGTTCGTAAGGGGTTGCGTAAAGAAGTCATTGCAGAAGTGGAAGCGGCATTTCCAAACTTGGGCTTTCATGACACTTTGCTGCGTCTTGCAAAAGATTATGGCGGGTCAACGCTCGTTGGCGGCGTTAAAGTGACGTTGGGTATCGTCAAGTGGTAATTCGTCTTCTGCCTTAACCGTGAGTAAATATAACCACGAAAGTAAAGATAACCAAAAAACAGAAACAACCACGAAAACAAAAATGCCGAGGTGATGCAGTTCACTTCGGCATTTGTTTTTTTGAATAGGGAGGTTATGCGCTGACTTCTTGCTGCATGATTTGTTGATTGAAGGCGAGAGGGTCTTTCAAGATGGCACGCCCAACAGCTGCCAAATCGAGCCAACCGTTGTTTACGGCTTGGTCGATGTACTCTGCGCTTTCAATTCCACCAACACCAATGATAGGAACACCCAAGTCCGCTTGCTTGAGGAAGGTGGACTCTGATACCAGATAGCCTTCGCCGCGGCGATCTTTAGGTCGATTCCATCCCCCAATGCCAGATGACACGTCAATGATGTCTATGCCTGCTTTGATTAGCAACTGGCACACTTCTACCATGTCTTCTTGGGTTAATCCTTCTGGATAAAGGTCCTGACCGGGGATGCGCACCATCACCCCAATGTTGCTATTGGCTTTGATTGCTTCGATGATCTCGACCACCAAACGAGTACGGTTTTCTAATGAGCCACCGTATTGATCATCACGTTTGTTTGTTACTGGAGAAAGAACTTGGTTCAAGCCATACCCGTGGGCACAGTGCAGTTCGACAAAATCAAAACCGGCCTTGTCGGCACGAAGCGCAGCATCGATAAAGTTCTGACGCCAAACAAGCATGTCTTCCAACGTCATTGCTTTTGGTTGTGGCAACACGCGATCGTAAGCGGGAACGGTTATGCCAGAAGGTCCCATTAAATCAGGACATACCTCTAACTGCGCTTTACCGCCGCAATGGGTGATCTGAAAGCCTGCTTTTGCACCGCGTGCATGAATGACTTTTGCAATCGCTTGCATTCCCTCAATGCAGTCATCGCTGTGTGCACCTAACTGGTTCGGTTCACTTCGGCCGGTAAAATCCACAAAGCTGTATTCCACCATCACAAGACCTGCACCCGATTGCGCTAGTTTGTCATAGTGTTGAATGGTGGTTTGGGTGGCAATGCCATCGGTTGTCGCGGTTTGAGAGGCCATAGGTGGCACAACTAAACGATTGTTGAGTTGGTGTTTCGCGACGTTCAATGGAGTAAAGCGAGTCATACGATCCCTCGTGATATCGAAATAAGAGCAAACATTCTATGTCACTTTGCCAAGAATATGAGTGCGAATCTTCTGTTTCAATCCGAATACTTCGAATTTCTATCTTACATTTTCATAAATTACGCTAATTTAATTTTACTCATTACCGATCTTCGCTGAACTGAAGCATCACGTTTTTGTGCGTCGACAATATGCACGATGACAGAAGAAAGAACACCGGAACCGAATAAAAGAAGAGGTGTGTATGTGGAAGGTTCGTGAGGTCAGCCCGACAGATTTTGAAGCTATTAACCGGCTTAACTTCGAGCAGTTAACTGGGCATTGTATGTTTCAATCGAGTTCAATATCTAGCTCAATACTTGAAAGCGGAAAGGACGACGAAAAGTCGCGTAGGGCGCTCGATTTTAGCCAATCTCGGATCACCAACCTCTATTACACGCCAGAGACGTTTTGTGCACAAATTCTCGACCAAGGTGTGTTGTTCTGCCTTATCGAAAATGCGCGTAATCGGCCAGCGGGTTATCTCTGCATACGGATGTGCAAACCTGATGGCAAGCAAGTTTATGCTTCAGGAGTGATGGTTTCTAACCTCTACTTTTGTGTAGAGCGTTTTTACCTCTCGCGCCGAGATAACCATCCGGAACTCGGAAAAAAGCTGTTTGAACACTTCGAACAATGGCGTGCGCGAATCTTAAAAGTTCAAAAGCAATAGCATAAAGAATTTGGGAAAACGCAAGATAGCTTAAGCCGTTATATCGCAGCAGTACCACGTCCCGAATTCATCTCTTCCATCGTTCAATCACAAACTCTCTCAATCACCACTGTCAAAGGAGCACCAAATGGTGAAAACAACACAGTTAAGCTCATCAGAGCAAGAACAGAGCGGCCTATCCAACGAGGAGAAGGTATCGCTCTACAATACGTTTACACAACTCGTCTATGAAATGTCATCGAATCTACCGCCAGTCTGTAACGTGAAATTGCTTCCCATTGCTAAAATCAAAGCAAATGGCTATAAGGCCAATACGATGGAGCCGGCGGAGCGCGATTTGCTGAAACGTTCTTTGCTCATAGATGGGATCACATCCCCGATCATTGTGAACAAAATCGACAAAGGAAAAGCGTTTACGATTATTGATGGTGTTCATCGATTTGAGCTAATACAGTCACATCCTGTTTTACAACCTATCCCCGGTTATGCGCCTTGCGTGGTATTTGATACCTGCCTACCGAATTGCATGTCCTCGTCTATCCGGCATAACAGCGCCCGAGGAACCACGGACTCTGAGGCCTTTGCGGATCTTGTCATCAACCTCGTTCAACTAGGTTGGAGTAACGAGCGTATCAACCAAGAAATAGGAATGCTCGACGGCGAAATATCAAAGATGCTTCAGGTTGGCGACCTAGGGGAGTATTCACGACAAACTAGCCTCTCTGCTTACTTGGAGTAATCTCGCTAGCACAACAGAGCAGGGTAGATTACTGCTGGTCCCAATAATCGAGTTTTCCGTTGATTGTGCCGACGTGTACGTTGTATCGCGGAAAGTTCTTAAACAAATACACTTTGTCACCATGACGTTTAGAGTTATAAAAAAGCACACGATACCCTGATGTCACATGGTTAAAGTGGTCATTAGAGTCTTGCAACCGATCATCGACTATCGGATTTCGACTGTAGATGAAATGAATGACTTGATCGCCTAGCTTAAATTGCCTTGCCTCCACCTTCCATTTAGATAACAAATCTCCTTGCTCACTCTGCTTTGAATGCATGGCAACAACCTTGCCTCGATAGCACGTCATAAAAGTATCTCTCTCATCGGTTTTAAAGTTGATGGAATAGCGACATGTTGCTCCATTAATATACGAGTAAAGAATCGTTAGAATAATGCTTACAGTTAAAAGCAGAGCGAGTGCCATAACGGTTCTATTAATCATTTGCTTTTTCCTCATTGTTTAATTCAATTAAGCCAGAACGAGTAGAGTAAAAGTAATTCCCTGTTTTATTTTTAGTTAAGAGTGAAGGTGGATTATCTCCTTCAATATGGCAAATTTGACCTGTTTTAAGTTCTTTACATTCTAAATTCACCCATGAAAGCCACCAAAAGAACAATATATAAACACAAACAAAAATCATGAATATCGAGAGAAAGAACTTTCGCTTTTCGCAACGACAACTTTCTACGGTATGGGTCACTAACGCATCGACTTGAACATTAGAGGGTTCATCAATCAAAGAATCTTTGTCTTTATTCTTTACGTCTGTATTTTGTTTGGGTATTTGGATCCGATAGCCTTTCTTAGGCACATTAAGGATTTTTATATTGTCGATTTCTAGCACCTTCCTTAAGTTGGTTATCGCGACCGGCAGCGAATTTGGACCGATAATCTCCGCACTTCCCCAAGCCTCAAGAATCAATTCATCCTTCACGACAACGTCACCAGGGCTTTTGCATAAACGATCTAAGATGCAACTCTCAGGTATGGTAATCGAGAATGACTTGCCATTTCCCAGAATGAGCTCAGCGCCGGATTCGGTTCGCTTCAGCGTGCAGTTTCCTATTGGCACTTCAATGCTGTCTATTTGTTGAGGTCTCATAAAGCTCCACCTTTATTATTTAGTTTTGAACGCTGATAAATGGTATGAAAGTTCACCCTTATGGTGTTGGTTTAATGTTAAATATATAAGTAATTAATCATTAATTTACATGTTCGATTGTTGTTTATAGGGATCTTGCCCACAAAAAAATGGACTATTTATTCATATTTGTTAAATGTCGTCACCCTTTATTATCCAACCGATCTCAGGCATATATATGAAGAATTTCTTCGCACAATTTCAGTCAATTGGTTGCAGTCAACAAGATGAAGAAATTAGATATGGCTATTTAATGTTTAGGAATGAATCTGAAAAGTGAAGATATTTTAGGTAATCGCAATCAGGGCATGGTCGTTGAGGGGATTACTTATCGTTCCATGCATTCTAACGTTTCAATTATTAATTCTTATTTAACGATGATTAATTACCTTTATTGAGCGAGGTAGAGGATGCTTACATTTCTAACATAGGTTTTTGCGCTTAATAAACATGATTGTGGAATGCATATCACGGAGCGAATTGAACGAGTTATTTGTACATCTTTGTTCTGCATCCAAAGGGAGTCTCGGATGATCCAAACGCCAGAAATGACGGCTTTTCTTTTGTTGATATTTCTTTATGCCTTTATGCCTGGGCCAGCAATGCTCTATAGCGTGGCGCAAACCTTAAGTTGTGGTAAGCGAGCGGGTATCCTTTCTGTTATTGGGTTGCATTTGGGAGGGTACTTCCACGTTGTCTTATCTGCGGTGTGTTTGTCATCCGCTTTCGTACTATCACCAATGGTATTTGAGGCAATGAAACATCTTGGTGCTGTCTACTTGATATGGCTTGGCATTACCAGAATCTACAAAGCTCAGACACAAGTCTGGTGTGAGAAACAACAATCTGGTTGTCAGCATGATTCTGACCAGAGGGTCTTTGTTGATGGCATCATCGTAGATGTTCTAAACCCCAAAGCCGCGTTATTTTACTTAGCTTTTTTACCTCAGTTTGTAAGTCGCGATATTGGGCCAGATATTTGGCCTCAGCTGTTACTACTCGGCATCATCACCAACATTGTATTTAGCTGTGCTGACTTATTGAGTGTCCTACTTGCATCACGATTACGTGCTGCACTGCTTTTAAAACACAATGCATGGATTTATTTGTCGAAGTGGGCAGGCTCGATATTCATTTTATTAGGGCTCTTGGCGGTAATTAACTAGATATGAGTTTTCTAAGTGAGCTCGTGAAAATTATCTTCACGATAAGGATTTTTGGGTTTTAAAACTTGGCTTTAATCTTGGTATAAAAATTTTAAGATAATTTCATCAATAATAGGAGGGCTATTTAATTTTTTCGTTTAAATATAATAGTGCAAAATAAAAAGGGAAAAGTAATGATAAATATAAACAATGTTGAATTATTAACACCAAAAGATAAAACACTATATTGGAAGAAATGGAGTTATTGTGCAGAAGCACGAATTGATTCGCTGGGTCAGATGTGTGTAGACCATATTAAGGAGCATCAGTATGAATAAGTCTCCCTCTGTTTATGGTGGTGCTTGTATTATTGCGTGTGTTTGTGTTGGTGCTGGTATGCTTGGCTTGCCTACCGCAGCATCAGGCGCATGGACATGGTGGGCGTTGCTGATTCTATTCGGCACTATGATCATCATGACGTTCTCCGGTTGGCTTCTGCTTGAAGCGTACTCTTCCTTTCCTTACAAGGCATCGTTCAGCACGGTAACTGAAACCGTGTTAGGTAAACCTATCAGTATCATCAATAACTTAGCGGTGTATTTTGTTGGCGGTATCCTGTTGTACGCCTACATTACCTCTGCTGGGTTGGTATTGGCGGATATGTTTTCAGTCAATGCCAAAGTGACCTCATTGTTGTATGTGATGGTGTTTTCTTTTTTCGTTTGGCATTCAACGCGTTGGGTGGACCGAATTTCAGTACTGCTGATCCTTTTCATGGTTATCTCGTTTGTGTTTGGGATCTCAGGATTAGCAAGCCAAATCGATCTGTCCGTGTTGTTGAATTCCGGTGACGAGGGCGCGAACTACGTGCTTTACGTGGCGCCTATGTTGCCAATTGCGCTTGCTTCGTTTGGCTATCATCACTCGGTGTCTTCCTTGAGAGACTACTACCAAAGTGAACGTAAAGCGGGTAAGGCGTTGATAGGCGGAACGGTGATTGCGTTTGTGGTTTATAGCGCTTGGCTGCTCTCAATATATGGTAACTTACCTCGTGGTGAATTCAGCCATGTCATTGAAGCGGGTGGCAATGCAGATGCGCTCTTGAATCAGCTGAGCAAAGTGATTGAAGTGACGTTTATCTCACAAGTCATCAGTGCCTTCTCTGTCGCTGCTATTTTATCAAGCTTTATTGGAGTAGGACTTGGCGTGTTTGATTTCCTTGCCGACCTATTCAAATTTGATGACACCAAAGAAGGTAGAACCAAAACTTGGTGCGTAACCTTTATCCCTCCACTGGTTCTTTCTTTACTATTCCCGTTTGGGTTTCTTATTGCCATCGGCTATGCAGCGTTCGCTGCGGCAATCTGGGCCTGTATTATTCCAGCGGCTCTGGTTGCCAAACTGAGAGCTCAGCGAAAAGCAGACGACATCCGCGAAGACTCTAACGATAAGAGTGCAGAGCCTACTTTTACGGTAAAGGGCGGAAGTGCCGTGCTGTGGGCTTCTTTACTTTTTGGTATCGCGGTCATGGTCATCCACTTGCTGACATTACTTGATGTTATCCCCATGTTCACGGGATAAATTCAATATTCATGACGAATACTCGAATATAAAAGCCAACTAATATGACCTGAATTCGTTTTACGAATTGAAATGACACCTGATGTTTCCATTAAGGTGCGGATATCTCTATTTAAATTTCGATGTCCCATTTAAATGAATAGTCTGAGAGTTTCTCATTGAAGAAGGATTTTTTATTTAAGTATTTCGTCAAGCAATAACGATAGAAACAATTAAAGGACGTTAAAAATGACAATTAATCACACGAAGAATAATCACTCGAACAGAAAATCAAAAAAACAAATAAGCGCTTTACAATACACTGGATTATTAGGTGTTTTGTTAAGTTCGGTGCCTGTGAGTGCAGCGTATGTCGACGGCAATTTGAAAATTAACGGAGACTACTTTCTTTTCGGTCTTGGCTCGGGTGCCGCGATGGAAGGCAAAGACGACTATGCGGTTTCTGGTATCGGTCGTGTTACCGCAAACTGGACGGCGTTTGAGGATCAGAGTGGCAATGTTGGGCAAGTCCAACTTCGAGTCGATCACAAACATCGTTTAACTAATGATGTACCGCTGATGTACATATTCGATAATTTAGGTGGTTACGGCATCATTCAACCTGCATTCAGCGACATTGGTCTTCGATTAACCAATTTGTACTGGCGACAAGAGTTCAACCAACAAAATACCGAACTGATGGTCGGGTTCCTCGACAGTACGGATTATGTCGATACTTACGCGCTTGGTAATCCTTATGCTGGCTTTTCAAATCTCCAATTCAGCACCGGTGTTGGTACGATCCCAATTCCAGATGAGTCCACTTTAGGTTTCACTCTAAGGCATATTACTTCGGATAATTTTTATGGCTTAGTGAGCTTTTCGGATGCGCTCGCCGATTCAACGGAACCGTTTGACGGGTTGAGCCACATCGTGCGTGATAACCAGTACTTTAAGTCTTTGGAAATTGGTTGGATAGGGGCGAAAGATGCTTTCTATGTTCAGAACATCCACATGACCTTATGGCACAGTGATGGAAAACAGGAACAAGAAACTGAAAACTACGGTGTGAATGTTTCTGCAACCTACCTTATGGGTGATTGGATGCCGTTTGTCAGAGCGGGAGTCTCACACGGCGATGAATCACTGTACGAATCATCGTTCACGTTCGGAACCGGATACTTAGGCTTTGATGGTAATACTTTGGGCATGGCCGTGGGATGGGCTAAGCCGAACTTACCGATGGAGATCGACGAGATAGTCAACGCAGAAATCTACTACCGTATGCAGTTTGGTGCGCTGTCCTTGACTCCTAATCTTCAGTACGTCAGTGATTTAGCGTGGAATCCAAGCGAGGAAAATGCGTTGATCTTTGGCCTTAGAGCAAGACTAACGTTTTAATCTCGCGTCGTTGAACATTTGAGTAAAAAAATGCGCGGCGACGGCCGCGCGTGTCAAAGACCACAAGATACAAAGGAGTGTGTAGCTAATTGGATTGGAGAACTAACGTGTTGTTAGCGCCTTCATTCTCTCGTTTGGTCTTAAAGTCTCAACTAAATAATGGCTAATTAATGTGCCATGAGAAAAGAAACTGGTTGGCTTCTGTGTACCGATTACCACTCAATGCTTGAGCCATCGAATACTCGGAAGCTGCCAGATTCTTCTAGCGTTAAGTTTGACGCAACATTAATAATGCCAGACACACTTTGCTCGGCGGTAAAGGTCGCGTCTTTGCCACCCATATCGGTTTGTACCCAGCCCGGATGAATCGCCAATGTTTTCACTTCTTTCTCGCGAAGGTTCTGCGCTGCTGATACCAGAATTTGGTTCAGTGCCGCTTTAGACGTACGGTAGCTGTACATGTTGCCTGAGCTGTTATCACCAAGGCTTGCGACGCGAGTCGAGATACCGACGATGGTTTTGAGTTCACTAGCTGCAACGTTGTCTTGTAACGCTTGGATAAGTAGAGCAGGAGCAACGGTATTGATCGTTAACACTTCTAGCCATTTAGCTTGTGTCATTTCACCGAGCTTCGCGCAATCGTCACCAAGCACGCCTGCATTTAGGATCAAGTGGTCGATAGGGCGGCCATTCAGACTATCTGCTAGGGCATTGATGTCGGATTCTTTTGTTACATCGAGCGTTAATGGCTCAATGTTGTCGTTATTTTTTGCTAGTTCATTCAGTGCATTTGCTGATTCTGGCGCGCGACAGGCGGCTAGCACATGCCAACCTTTGTTTGCGTATTGACGAACAAACTCCAAACCAAGACCACGATTTGCACCAGTGATTAAAACAGTAGGCATAGGGAACTCCTAAACATTCATTGAGTATGTGGTGAGTTTAAGAGTGAACCGGAACAAAAGGCGCTAGAAAGGGAACAAACTTAGCAAGATTCGACAATGTCGAATTCAATAAGCTAAGTGGTTATTTTCCCGAGGATAGGAGGCGTGTTAGCGTTTCAAAAAGACGGACGCAAAATGAATTAAACGCTGCTGGTTTAGTTCTTTTGCATGACCGCTAACACCCGCGACGGCAACGAGCTCTCCCTCAAGATAGAGCGGGATGGCAAGGCAGTTTAAGTTCGGTTCCGCTTCTTCTAAGTCCAACGCATAACCATTGTCGGCAACCACGTTCAGCTCTTTCTCTAACGACGGGGAGAGTTGGTCTTGCAAGCGCAAGCGTCGTCGGAGTTCCTCATCAAAGGCCAAAAAGACTTTACCAATTGCAGAGGTAGTTAGCCCCTCACGTTTGCCGCGTGGGCTGCGGATCGTTAGTGGGTTATCTCGTTCGATGGCATCCAGATAAAGGTATTCCTGTGCGCCACTTTGAACGGCAAGATAGGCGGTGTTATCTGTCAATTGAGCCATCTTCTTTAAGAGAGAAGCAAAGTGCCGACGAATCGATTCGTCCTTTTGTTCAAGTGGCTTGGAGAGATCACGAAATCGCAGTCCCAATGTGTAGCCCTGTTTTACTCGAGAAACGTATCCCAACTCACTCATGGTCGCGAGTAAACCGTGCACCGTGGTTTTATTAAGCGCGACAGCTTCACTGACTTGCTGTAATGACATAGGCGCATTATGTAAAGAAAGCGCTTCTAGAATGGTAAAGCTTCGCTCAACGGATTGAATTCTTTTGGGTTCTTTGGACACGTTTTTACTCGGGTAACGGTGTGAGAAATGTGAAGGAACAAAGCCTGAGAATAGCTTCTCTTGTTGAATTAGAAAAGCCCAACGATCTGTCCATCGCCGGGCTTGTAAGTATCAGAAACTTTGGTGATTAACGTTCGCTAGGGTGTGTCCAAGCGAATTTCTCGAATGGCTTGTCTGGTTGAGTATGCGCTAGCGCATTGGTGAAGTTAGAAATCAGTTTCGCCGCCAATCCGGTCAATACCTCTAACGCTTGGCGCTGCGTGAAACCAGCATCCAAGAACGCTTGTAGTCTGTCGTCACCGATATGACCGCGGTTATCAAGTAACTCTTTAGTGAAATCATGCAAGGCTTGTAATTTTGCGTCTGGAATTGGTGTGCCTTCACGTAACGCTTCAATCACTTCGTCTGGCATTTTGCCGGCTTTCATCATCCATGTGTGACCAGGAATGCAGTAATGACACTTGTTTTCGAAGTTAGAGGTCATAAACACCACTTGTTGTTCAAGCGGACTGAGTGTGGTGTTTTTCATGAAGAGTTCAAACGTTTTGTTGTAAGCCTCGTACGTAGCAGGTGCTTCTGCGAGAACCGCATGAAGGTTAGGCAACATACCAAAACCTTTTAGCGATTGTTCAACTAATGCTTTTGATTCTTCGGGTGCCGTTTCAGCTGTGTAGTAAGTGAATTCAGTCATGAGTTTTCTCTCCGTGAGATTTTTGCACTGTGTGCCTGACATTGAATGTAAGCGCGTTCATCAAATCGAACTGCGTTATGTGGTTTATTATGGTGACCTAGATCTTAATATCAATTAGTTAACTTTTAGTAACCTAGTTTTGAACTTGTTTTGAAGCTTGGGTTTGGTTGTTAAGTTATTAATTAACATGATTAAATTTTTGAATTTCGGATTTACCTTTTATCTAAGACGGACTTTAAATTGGCCAGAATAAGCATAGTGTAAGATGCAAAAATGAGTAGGGATGTTGGGGGTATGGACGAAAACTTCTAATCAATATTGACGTAATTTGTTACATGTCACTGCCGGAAAGGGGGATTTTTGCACGTATTTGCGGTGATTTGTTACGTAAATAACTGAATGAGAACAAATATCATTCATCTAATGAGTGGTTACAATTACGTGCTAGAAAAAGGCCGTTTAACTTGGTTAATATTTAGTCAATCAAGGAGGTGTGTATGAGACGATTCGAGAACATACTTTTTGCTACGCAAGGACTGCCAGGGCACAGTGACGCACTGGGTCAAGCGATCAGAATTGCGGCCAACAATCGCGTTCCTGTATCAGGTTTAATTGCCTGTCCAGACTTTCCTACCGATCTCGCTCAGTATCAACAAAGCTACGAGCAATCTTTGCACGATTCGCTTCAGCAGAGTGTGAAAAAGTTACGTGAACAACACGACATTGCTGAAGAGCAAGTGCCGTTTCCGTTGCGAGTACAAAGCAGTGAACAACCAGCGGTTTGCATTATCCAACAAGCCATCACAAATCATAACGACCTGATCATTAAAGAGGCTGAGCCGCTCAGTGAAGGAGCTGAAGGTTTTAAAGCGATAGACATGACGCTATTGCGCAAGTGTCCTTGCCCGGTATGGCTTCACCGACCAATTTCTAAACCAAGAGACAAACGACGTATTGCCGTTGCCGTGGATCCCATGACGGTCAGCGACGAGCAACAAGCGCTTTCGCGTCGATTGCTGGAACTGTCTCGTTCGATTGCAGACACGTGCGACAGCCGATTGCACATTATCTCTTGCTGGGAACATTACTTGGAGAACTATCTAGATAACCATGTCTGGATCCAAGTAGAAGAGTCGCAGTTGGCCAATGAAGTGTCTCGGGCGAAAGCAAATCACGAACAAGCACTTCAACGTTTGATCGAGGACTCAGGTATCTCTGGTGAGATGGTGATTCATCATCTGCATGGTAAACCAGATGACCAAATCCCAGAGTGTGTCGATGAAACAGAAATCGATGTTTTGGTCATGGGCACCTTAGCTCGAACCGGTATTTCAGGGTTTGTGATTGGTAATACGGCCGAGAACATTCTCCAATCGATCAATTGCTCTTTGGTGGCGATGAAGCCAGAGGGTTTTGTATCCCCAATTAAATAACCAGTCATTCGCGAATATTGAAAGGAGAAACACTGAGGTAAGCACGATCACGACAGACTGATGACTTCTCAATGGAGGATGGTATGAAAAAACTGTGTCCTATTTGCCAAACTGAAATGGTTGAACGCTCGAACATTCATGTGTGTCCGAGAAACGAAATCGGCGACTGTTCTTACGATGCACTTAACTTTGTGCATGAAGAGTCGGCTTACGTAATAAACCAAGCCAACACCTTTAGCGACTTGCGCTCCTACGTCGTCCCCGACAGCAAGTAGCTCGAACCATTGAGAATATAAGTCTATATTGAAATGGATGATCGTGACTTAAGTTTTCAGCGGTCTGCTTCAAAGCCTTCGCATTCTAGATAATCCGTTCACCTGTCTTGCTCGGATTGCCTTTCTAACACCCAAATCGACAATTGTGGTTGAAGCCTGAAGTATCAGGAGAGGGCGGTCTTTCCGTTGATTCTATGAGTCACCATCCAAGTGTGAACCTAACGAAATGGATGGCGATATTGAATAGCGTAATAGGGAATAAAAACACACAAGGCTCAAAAGATCGTTCGCTGGTTCTTATGATCTTTCCTTTGCTGCCGATAGTCATTTTCGTCTCGCTCATTAGTTGGTATGAGCCGGGAGGCGTAAGTTGGCAAGCGGCTTGGGTTCCGGGTTTAGATGTAAACCTGAGCTTCAAGTTGGATGGCTTGTCTTTCCTATTTGCATGTTTGATCAGCGGCATCGGTGCGCTTATCCAGATTTACGCACTGGCTTACCTGAAGGGGCATTCGTCTCGATTCTCTTTCCACCTGTATTTAACACTGTTCATGTTAGCCATGCTCGGAGTTGTCACGAGCGACAATATCCTGCTCCTTTTTGTGTTTTGGGAACTCACCACCATCACATCGTATCTTTTGATTGGCTTTAATCATGAGAAAGACAAATCCCGCAAGAATGCATTGCAATCTCTTATTGTCACTGGCGCTGGTGGCTTAGCGTTATTAGCAGGTCTGATACTGCTGGGTGAAATGGCTGGCAGCTATGAGATAAGTACCATCGTCGCGCAAAGTGCGCTGATTGCACAACATAAATGGTTTTTGCCTTCGTTGATTCTGATCTTACTCGGTGCGTTTACTAAATCGGCGCAGTTTCCATTCCACTTCTGGTTACCCAATGCCATGGCAGCGCCAACGCCAGTGAGTGCCTATCTTCATTCTGCCACTATGGTGAAGGCTGGGGTGTACTTGCTTGCCCGTGTGTTACCTATCTATTCACACAGCGAGATTTGGTTTTACACGCTCGGTATTTTTGGCGGTTTTACCGCAATATGGTGCGCGCTGCTAGCACTTAAACAAACCGATCTGAAGCTAATGCTGGCATACAGCACGAACGTCGCCTTAGGTAAATTGGTGCTATTGATTGGCATGGGTACTGAGTTAGCAATGATGGCCGCGCTGCTGTTTATCTTGGCGCACTCGTTCTACAAAGCAGCGCTGTTTATGGTGGTGGGCAATATCGATAAAGCGACAGGGACGCGTGATATTCGAATGCTGCATGGTTTGAAAGCAGTCCTTGTACTCAGTGTTATAGCCGCAATCCTTGCCGCCTTGTCTAAATCAGGTGTACCACCGCTACTCGGCTTCTTAAGCAAAGAGTACATG
This sequence comes from Vibrio sp. CUB2, assembly GCF_001557945.1. Taxonomy (NCBI): domain Bacteria; kingdom Pseudomonadati; phylum Pseudomonadota; class Gammaproteobacteria; order Vibrionales; family Vibrionaceae; genus Vibrio; species Vibrio sp. CUB2. The sequence goes on from NZ_LNRB01000009.1 coordinate 51,202, forward strand.
TACAAATCCGGTCTGGAAGTGAGTGTCATCCTGACTACGATATTCCTTCTGGTTAACGTCACCATGGTGGCACTAGCGTTGGCGCTCATTGTTAAACCTTTCTTCGCGACGTATGAAGGTAATCCAACGCCAGCCAAGAAAGTGGAAGCCAGTAAAGGGTTATGGATACCAGCAATGCTGCTTGCCATAGCCAGTGTGCTTGCGCCGTTATTTGGCTTAGGGTGGATCAACAACAATGTGGTTGTTCCGGGTGTTTTGTCGAGCTTGCCTGACTCCGCACCGCAAGCAGCCAAGCTGTGGCAGGGCGTGAATCTTCCGTTGGCGCTCAGCGCATTAACTTTGTTACTCGGTTTTGTATTGTATCGAGTCTACCCAAGGTTGTTGGTTGGGTGGCAGCGTAATGTTCCTGTGTTGCCAACAGCAGAGTCCATTTTCGACAAAATCATGGCTGGCATGATGCGTTTGGCGAAATGGCAAACGCAGTTATTGCAGCAAAAGCGCTTAAGCCATTATGTGTTGTTGTTCTTTATCGTGCTGGCTGGATTGCTGTTGAGTAGCCCGTTAGTGATCCCACAAGCTCGCTTTGCTGCATTAGCAGACATTAGTTTCTACGAAATCAGCATTGCACTGTTGCTCATTGGGGCTGCCTTAGTCTGCACCTTTACCACGTCTCGTTTGCTGGCGGTCTCTGCCCTTGGCGTGGTGGGCTTTATGACCACCTTAGTCTTTATGCTTTACAGCGCACCAGATGTCGCGAAAACCTTGTTGTTGGTAGAAACCTTGATGGTCGTATTTGTGGTGCTCTTGATACGCCACATCCCGGGTTTATTGACGGTGCCACAACATTCTGTACGTCGAAGATTACTGCATGGGGCGATAGCAGGTGTGATTGGTATGTCGGTAACGGCGTTGTTGATAAACATCACCGCACAACCTTTAGATTCCACTCTGGCTGATTTCTTCGCAGAGAATAGCGTTCCCAGTGGGCATGGACGCAACATCGTCAACGTGATTTTAGTCGATTTCCGAGCCTTCGATACGTTAGGCGAGGTGATTGTGGTCGTAATGGCGGGGATCGCTGCGGTTAGCTTGTTGAAAACGCACTATCACAAACGCAACCGTATCCGTTCCCTTATCTTTGCGACTACCGCACACATCGTTGCAGCGTTGATGTTGGTGTTCTCACTTTATCTTTTATTACGAGGTCACAACGAGCCGGGTGGCGGCTTTATTGGTGCGCTGATCGCTGTGATTGGTTTTGCGCTACTGATGTTTGCAGAATCGCCAAAGTATGTTCGTGACCGCTTGTATTACGCGCCATTTAGCATTGCTCTGTTTGGCATTTTCTTAAGTTTTGTGGCTGGCCTAATGAGCTTTGCCTTCAATTTGCCGTTCTTAACGGGTTTGTGGTGGAAAGACATTCTGCCACTTGGCACACCGCTGATATTCGATGTCGGCATCTATCTAGCCATTATTGGCGGTGTCATGGGGATGTTACTGCGCGTAAATGAGGAGTTGGACTGATGGAAATACTATGGAGTCTCGTGGTCGGTGTGTTTGTCGCGGCTGGTGTCTATCTCATGCTTGAACGACACATCTTACGCTTACTATTCGGTTTGATCTTGTTGAGCAGTGCGGTGAACATCGCGATTTTCACTGCCGGACGTTTAACTCCCGGACTACCGCCATTGATCGAGGCGAATTCAGTGTTGCCACCAGTAGGTGCGGCAAACCCGCTTCCTCAAGCCTTAATTCTGACTGCCATTGTGATTGGCTTTGGCTTGTTGGTGTTCGCATTAATGCTGTTTTACCGTGCATATTCTGAAGCAGGCTCGGCAGATGTGGATGCGATGCGACATTCTGAGGAGGATGAATGACGACGATTTGGTTGACGTTACCCGTAGTTGTTTCACTTCTTACCGCAGTCGCCATCTTCTGCACGAAGCGTAACATAGCGCTGGTGGATGCGATAAGTGGCACAAGTGCATTGGCAACCTTGGTGATTGCAGCATTGTTGACGCACGATGTCATCAACGGCGGTCCACAAGCAGTGGCATTCGGTCAATGGGCGGCGCCATTTGGCATTGTTTTTGTGGCGGATTATCTTGCCGTTGCCATGGTGATGGTGACGGCCATTATTGGTGTAGTGAGCGTGTTCTACGCCATGGGCGATCTGCAAGAAAAGGCGTCTTACGGCACGTTTCATGCGCTAATGCATGTCTTGTTGGCCGGCGTGTATGGCGCGTTTCTTACTGGCGACATTTTCAACCTCTACGTGTGGTTCGAGGTGATGTTGATAGCATCGTTTGGCTTGATGATCTTAGATGGATCAAAGCAACAAGTGGATGGAGCAGTGAAGTACGTGATGCTCAATCTGATTTCGACCTTGGTCTTCTTGCTCGCGATTGGCTTACTCTACGGTGCTACAGGGACTTTGAACCTCGCAGATTTACACGCCAAAGCCGCACTGATTCCGTCTGACACCAAAACCTTGCTCGCGGTACTGTTCCTATTCGCGTTTGCCATTAAAGCGGCGTTGTTTCCTGTTTTTGCTTGGCTACCTGCTTCTTACAATACGTTGCCGAGCGCGGTTGTCGCACTATTCGCTGCGTTGCTCACCAAGGTTGGGGTGTACGCATTAATCCGTGTGTTCACCTTGATTTTCCCGTTATCAGAAAGCGGTTGGCAGCCGACTTTGATGTGGGTGGCAGGGCTTACGATGTTAACTGGCGTATTGGGGGCAGCGAGCCAGTACGACATTAAAAAGATTCTCTCTTTCCATATCATCAGCCAGATTGGTTACATGATCATGGGATTGGCGATCTACACGCCGCTTGCCATTGCGGGCGCGATTTTCTACATCGTGCACCACATCATAGTGAAAGCAAATTTATTCCTGATTGGCGGCTTTATCGAGCGTAAATATGGCTCGGGCAACCTGGGGCAATTGGGCGGCGTATACAAAGCCATGCCTTGGCTCGCTTTCTTGTTTCTCATTCCTGCATTCTCTTTAGCGGGGTTTCCACCTTTGTCGGGCTTCTGGGGCAAGTTCCTGGTCATCAAATCTAGTTTGCAAACCGAGTTGTATTGGCTTGCAGGGGCCGCGCTCTTAGTTGGTCTGTTAACTGTGTTCTCGATGACCAAGATCTGGAACGAAGTGTTTTGGAAAAAGTCTCAGCAAACACTGAAAGCGCAGCCAATGAACAAGTACACAAAAGGATTGTATTGCGTGCCAATAGCCACATTGACCACCTTAAGTCTGATTATTGGTTTGGCAGCCGAGCCGTTTTATCAATTTGCAGAACTCGCAGCAGATCAGTTGATAGAGCCACAAGCTTACGTAAAAGCGGTTCTTGGAGAGAGTGCTTTGGCTGACACTGCAATAGCTGACAGCGAGATAGCTGAACGCGTGGTATTGAATACATCGGGAGGGAACCAATGATTTATCTGTTTTTGAATTTGTTTCTCGCTCTGGCTTGGATGCTGCTAAACGGCAACTATACAGGCACGAACTTTATTCTTGGCTTTGTTGTTGGCTTTTTGGCGTTGCGACTCAGTCAACCGTTTGGGTTGAAAACCAGTTACTTCCGACGCTTCCGTGCTTTGGTCGGCCTGTTTCTTTTCTTCTGTTATGAGATGGTGATATCGGTAGCCAGAGTCGTCTGGGATGTGGTCACGCCAACCCATTTGAGTGACCCAGATATTGTTTATGTACCGTTAGATGTTGAGTCAGATTTAGAGATCTCCTTGCTCGCTAACATGGTTTCACTTACTCCGGGAAGCTTGAGCTTAGACGTCACGCCAGATAAGAAGCACATGGTTGTGCACGCGATGTTTGCACCCGAGCATGAAAAGGTAATTCGAGAAATCAAAGACGGCTTAGAAAAACGGATTTTGGAGGTGACGCGTGGCTGATGGATTACAAGTGGGTAGTTGGTTACAGATGAGCATCACATTCGCTTATATTGGTTTGTTGCTCAGTGTTGTGATGGCATTCATTCGTTTGGTTCTTGGTCCAACTTTGGCCGATAGAGTGATAGCGCTTGATCTGATTTCATTTGTGACAGTGGGCTTTATTGCTGTTTATACCTTAGATAGTGGGCAACAATCCTTATTGGATATTGCTATCACGCTCGGTCTAGTGGCCTTCCTCGGAACCATTGCCTTTGCAAGGTTGATCTTCAAAAGAAAAGGAGAGGTGTAATGGACATTATTGTAGGGATTTTACTCTGTCTCGGAACCTTGTTTACGCTCATCGCGAGTCTTGGGATCTTACGAATGCCTGACCTTTACACGCGAATGCACGCTGCAACCAAAGCTGGTACGGTGGGCTTAGCTTCGTTGTTATTGGCGGTGGCGATTGCGATACCGGATATCACGGTAATTTCACGAGTGATTGGCACTATGTTGTTTATCTTTATTACCGCCCCGGTAGCGGCACACTTGTTGGGTAAGGCGACGCAAGAAAGTGGTTATCAAATCTGGAGAAACAACAAGAAATAGGGCTTATGTGACTTGTGAGTAGAAACAAAAACGCCGCTAAATCAGCGGCGTTTCTATGTAGGTAATTGTCTTGTCTACTTGTAGCTAAGCTCTGTCGCTTTGCCTTTGAAGATTCGATACACCATAAAGGTGTAAAGTAAAATCATCGGCATAACAATCATCACACCGTAGCCCACAATCATTAAGGTCGCAGGTGATGAAGCGGCTTCTTGTGCGGTCATTAATCCCGGCACAACTTCTGGGAAGAAGCTATACGCAAGACCAAGAAAGCTCAACGCGAAAATGACGGTGACACCAAAGAAAGGCCAGCGCACACCCAGATCATTCACCATTGGAACCTGACGCAAATAGCGATCAACGAGGAAGATGGTCGCAAACACAATCAGCGGAACTGGGGCAAGCAACAAGACTTCTGGGAAGCTGAACCAGCGCAGGGCCACTTGTTGATTTACAATCGGGTTTACAACGCTCACTACCAAGATACCCAACGCCGCTAACCAACCAGCACGACGAGACCAACGTGCTGAACGTATTTGCAAATCACCCTCCGTTTTCAGTACCAACCATGCGCCACCGATGTAAACATACGCCGCCGTTACACAAAGTGCGCTTAACCATGCAAAGCCAAATGCTTCGGTTGATTGCTCAAACCCCATGATGTAACGACCCACCATGTAACCCTGAGTTAGTGCGGTGATTAGCGAGCCAATTCTGAAGCACCAATCCCAATGAGGCTTATGATCCGAGTTCGCTTTGGCGCGGAAGTCGAACGCCACGCCACGCATGATCAGTGCGATAAGCATAATCGCGGTCGGCATATAAAGTTCCGTCAAAATCAAGCTATGAGCAGTAGGAAAGGCAATCAGCAGAATACCAACGGCTAACACTAACCACGTTTCATTCGCATCCCAGAAAGGGCCGATAGACGCTATCATTCGGTCACGTTGCGCTTCATTATCACTCGGTAAAAGGATACCGACGCCAAGATCGTAGCCGTCGAGCACGGCATACATAAAGACCGAGAAACCAAGCAGCAGAAGATAAATTTCTGGTAGATAGTCGAGCATGATTAGGCCTCTTGTTGTGTCAGTGGGACTTCATGGGCTGCAACGTCTTTGCGCGCCAAATAGAACAGGGTATGGATGTACGCAACCAGCAATGCCGCGTAAATGGCTAAGTACATAATGAGCGAAGTCATCACACTACTGCTCGCAACCGTGGTGACGGCTTCTGATGTACGCAATACACCGCTGACCAACCAAGGTTGTCGACCAATCTCAGTAACATACCAACCCGCCAGTGTGGCTATCCAACCAGAGAACGTCATCGCTAATACCGTGTACAGGTAAGGTTTAGGTAGCGCTTTTTTACGTGCTAGCTTCACCGCGCCATACCAGCTAACCAGCAGCATAAGAACACCGACACCAACCATCACGCGGAAACCAAAGAACAAGGGCTTCACTGGTGGGTGGTCAGGCGCAAACTCGTTGAGGCCTTGGATCTCGCCGTCTAATTCATGAGTAAGAATCAAACTTGCTAACTTCGGGATGCCCACTTCAAAATCATTGCTGCGAGTTTCTTCATTTGGCATCGCAAACAGAAGAAGAGGCGCGCCTTGCTCGGTCTCCCACACTCCTTCCATCGCTGCGATTTTTGCAGGTTGATGTTCAAGCGTGTTTAACCCGTGAAGGTCACCGACAAAGATTTGTCCCGGGATGAATCCAGCCGCCGCAAACAACGCGACTTTTAGGCCAAGTTTGGCTGAGCGATGATCTGGCTTTTTCATTATTTGATAAGCCGAGATACCCGCAATCAAGAAGCTGGCAGTAAGCGCCGATGCTAATAGCGTGTGTAGAAGACGGTACGGCAATGAAGGGTTGAAAATGACTTCCTTCCAACTGGTTACATGCACAATACCGTCAATCACTTCATAGCCGCTTGGTGTGTGCATCCAGCTGTTAAGCACCAGAATCCAAAATGCGGACATACTTGTCCCAACAGCAACCAGAACGGTGGCGAGAGTATGAACCCATTCCGGTACTCGTCCTCGCCCAAAAAGCATCACGCCAAGGAAGGTCGCTTCCATAAAGAAGGCGGTCATCACTTCGTATCCGAGCAACGGTCCTGCTACGTTTCCGACTCGTTCCATAAAGCCTGGCCAGTTGGTACCAAACTGGAAACTCATCGTAATGCCGGATACCACACCTAAGGCGAAAGTAAGAGCGAATATCTTGACCCAGAAGTAATAAACATCGAGCCATACGGGGGCTTGTGTGCGGTTATATCGCCACTTGAAAAACACCAACATCCACGCCAACGCGATGGTGATGGTCGGGAAGAGAATATGAAAGCTGATATTGGCCGCGAACTGGATCCGCGACAGCATGAGGGTATCTAACATCTTGGTTCCTCAAAAACGTGCCGTGCTAAAAATCGTGTCTATCTGTAATTTAGTTACGAAAAATCGGGCAGTTTGGATTCATGTATCGAGAAATACAGGTGATGCTGTTTTCTTCTAACCATGATTTATATCAACTAAGACAAAGAAAGGAGTGTAGGAAATTGTCTCAAAATACCGCTAATAGTCGCGAGAAGTGAGTAAAAGAAAGCAAATGTAACTGAAGCTGCATGAATTAAGATTAGTTCGAATTATCCTTATGATGGTTTCGATAATTATGAAATAAAATTACAGAAACAGTGTTTTTAGTAAGGATATTTGCGTCTGTTTGCTTTGGATGTCCGATTTTGGTTTAACACATAAAAAAAGGGCGTGGACTTGGGGATCATCCGCGCGAGTCAATGACTACTAGATACATAAGAGTGCTTGGCTAACCACTCGGAGATCTTGAAAAACACAACAATCGAGTGGAACACTGACGTTTTCGCCAGCCATTTCATTGTTTTGTGACTACGTTTAATTCGCCATTAATTAATAGTTAAATAATGCACTTAAGTGCATATTTTAGTTCCAGCATGAAAGCGCTTAACCATTGAACCAGTTATTTGTCTTGCACTGACGAATGCAATTGGCGTTCTCAAGTAGAATCGGCTTTGTTATCTCGAAAAATCCACGTCGCTTTGGATTACGGCCCAGAAGGGTATTCCAAACAGATCAAACAAGAGTTGATGCCCAAGAACCACTTCATGTTTTGTGTCAGACAAGGGCATCCGCTCACACAACTCGATGTTGTTACCATTCATGATTTAGCCAAGTATCCAATGGTGTTGATTCGTACTCCAGATTGGCAAACAAGACACGAAACGGCAGAGCAGAGCATGTTAAAAGCTGGTCATGTTCCGGATATTTTGTTGAAATCGGATTCGCCGGAGGTTAACTTTAATGCCATCCGACATTCTGATGCCTTCTTCCCAGTCGCCAGTGTCATGACGACACTTCCAGACGATATCGTCGCTATTCATCCTACGGTTAATTCCAGCACAGGCTTACCCAAGCAAAATATGGATGTGTACGCCTATTACCTCTATCAAACTCAAGATACCCCATTGATTAACTGGCTTCTTTCAGAGATCAAACTTCTTCTACAACACCGATTCGAGAATAACCGAAGACCGACATAAAAGGGCGGAAGGCGAACATTACGCTTCAACAATCGAGGTCTACATGAACAACCTAATCGTATTTACAGGTGGCCCAGGTGCGGGCAAAACCTCTGTAATAGAAAAGCTGATTGAGCTTGGTTACGCTTGCGCGCCAGAAGTGGGGCGCAAAGTGATTAAACAGCAAGTTGCTCTGGATGGTGATGCTTTACCGTGGAAAGACAAAACAGCCTTTCGTGATGAGATGGTACGTGAAGAGAAAGAACACCATCAAGCCTTCGAAGAACTCAATGAGCTTGTCTTCTTTGACCGCTGTATTGTGGATTCATACGGTTATAGCCAATTAGAAAACTTACCCATTCCACAAGCATTAATGGATGCGTGTCAGCGTATCCGTTACGCCAACCCTGTCTTTATCTTTCCGCCTTGGGAAGCCATTTTTGCTAATGATGAAGAACGAAAACAAGACTTTGCGGAAGCCGTAAGAACGTATCAAGCTATGATAGAGGCATATCATCAATATGGTTATGAGTTGATAGAAGTGCCGACGATGAGTATCGAACAACGCGTGGATTTTATTCTCGAACGCTTAAAAGATCGACAGTTGATATAGAATTCATAGAAGTTGTGAGTAGTAGAGTGAACTAAACTGGGATCACGCAATCATAGAGAGGGTAAGAGGAATTTACCCTTTTTTACAGTAAGGTTTATTTAAGCAAAATAGGCGCTTAGTGAGACTAGAAAAGCTTAGAAACAAAGTTCTCAAATACGCAATGTTTAAATTTTGATATTCAGATGTTATAACATAACAATTACTGTTTCCGATTATCCCAAGTACTATGAAGTTTGTTCGTTATTCACTCATTGCTGTCGCTGCTACCGCATTCTCTCTTGCAGCCTATCTCACCTATCAAGCAGAAACGAAACCAGAAGAAATCACCATTAAGGTCACGCCTTATTCCGAGCTAGAGGGCACTCACGTACATGAGCCTCAGGCCGACGACACGACACCAAGCGCCAAACTGGCAACACAAGATCACGAAAACATTGCACGTATTCACTATTTCGTTAAAGTAGGTGACACACTTAGCACGATTTTCTCCTCGTGGGGCGTCCCATACGAAACCACGCAAAAGCTACTTGAAGCCGATTTAACTTCCTTGAAACTGGATACCATCAAACCAGGTGACCACCTTGAGTTTGTGGTAGATAGAGACACCAAGACACTGCAACAAGTGATTTTCCACGAAAGCCTTGTTGAACGTTCGATTTACACGCAGAACGACGATGGCACATTTGCTTATGACTTTGTTGAAGAGCCGGGAGAATGGCGTGAGGAAATGTACTCTGGTGAGATCAACGGCAGTTTCTCATCTTCTGCGCACCGACAAGGATTAACCACCACCCAGATTGCTAACATTACGCGCGTGCTTCGTGACAAAGTGAATTTTGCCCGTGAACTGCGTGCTGGCGATAGCTTTCATGTGTTGGTGCGTCGTCAGTACGTCGATGACCATTTAACAGGCAATACCGAAGTGCAGGGCATTGCCATCAAGATGCGTGGTAAAGACGTAGAAGCGTTTTTGGCTGAAGATGGTCGCTTCTATGACCGTGATGGAAACAGCCTAGAGCAAGCCTTTAACCGCTATCCAGTCGATAAACAATTCCGACGTATTACGTCTCCGTTTAACCCGAACCGAAGACACCCTGTAACAGGCCGCATTCAACCGCATAATGGCACCGATTTCGCGACGCCTGTGGGTTCACCAGTTTACTCCACGGGTGATGGCAAAGTGATTGCCGTTCGTAACCACCCTTACGCAGGTAAATACTTAGTGGTTGAGCACAACAGCGTGTACAAAACTCGTTATCTGCACTTGAGCCGTTTCTTGGTCAAGAAAGGCGACCACGTTAAGCGTGGACAAAAGATTGCGCTTTCGGGAGCGACAGGCCGTCTAACAGGCCCACACTTGCACTTCGAGGTACTGGTGCGCAACCGTGCCGTAGATTCGATGACAGCCGATTTGCCGTTGGCGAGTTCGATCCCAAACAAAGACAAACCTGCGTTCTTAGCACGAGTTTCTGAATTTGATGACATGGTTGCTACCGAGCAAAATGCGAGCAACGCAAAAGCGAGCGAGGGTAAAAAGACGTCTTAGACTCTTTGCATAGATCAATGAACAAAGGCAGGCTTCGGCTTGCCTTTGTGTTTTAAGAGGCATGTTGTTTTATGAACTGGCTTATTTTAAGCAGCATGTTGGTTTAGGGAGGTTAGGCATACATTTACCTCCTCAAACGCTCCTTAGTTACACGATGTGATACAGTTCGATTCGCATTCCTACAGAAATTGACCAAAATACAAGTAGTAACGAGTGGAGGGTGAATGCAAATACCAACCGTAGGCTTTGACCATAAGAAATCGAATCAAGCAGAGATTGAAATCTTCGATCTAGAAAGTTTGTATGGGCAAGAGTACAAAAGCCATTCACCTCAAAAACCGCATCGCATTACCTTCTTTATGATGGTTTACATCGAAAAAGGCAGTGGTGTGCACATGGTGGATTTTAAGCAGTATCCGTTTGAATCTGGCAGCATCCTCTTTGTTCGTCGTGAGCAGGTGCAAGCTTTCGATTTGTCCAACAAACCCTCCGGCAAAGTGATCATTTTCACCCAAGCGTTTTTAGACCAAGTGCATGCCAACATGCGTTTACCTAACTACACTCCAACGCATTTAAACCAAGCTCGTTCGCCACTATTGAGCTTAGACGAAGCCACCTGCCAGAGTGCCAAACTGCTTATTGGCGAGGTTATCAAGGAAATTGAAAGTCAGCATTCCGACCCATTGATCGTCATGTATCTTTTCTCTTCTTTCGCCCTAATGCTGCATCGTCTTCGACCTGAAGAAAGGCACGATAAGTTAACCAAAGAGCAGAGCTACAAACTCGCACGTTTCTTTGATTTGCTCCAAGCCAATTATGAACATATCCGTGATGCGAACTGGTATGCGGGGCAGATGGGGTCAACATACAAAACATTAAATGTTATCTGCAAGCTGGCAACCAACTTAACCGCGAAACAGATGATCGATGCGTTTGTCACGATAGAGATAAAGCGTCGCTTGGTGGTGAGTAACGTTACGACGCAACAGTTAGCTTTTGACTTTGGTTTTGAAGATGCGAGTAATTTTGTTCGATACTTTAAAAATCAAACTGATATGACACCAAGCCAATTCCAGAAGCAGTACGCCGAACCACAGTTATGATGTTGAGTATGAACGCCTTTTTGTGTTCATGTTCGATATTGACCATTTTCCGACGCACATCCACACAGACGAGTCTTTGATTCATTCCTATTATTGTTCTCAAGCCAACAAGAGGAAAATAATATGAACAAATTGACTCGCTTTTTCGCTAGCTCTGTTATCGCATCCACCGCTTTTGCTAGTGCTTCTTTCGCTGCAAATGCCGATGAATTGTCGAATCGTGATAAAGCTGTCGCGGTTATCTCAAGCATTGAAACGGGCGACCAAAACGCGATTTCATACATCAACCCAAACAAGTACATTCAGCATAATCTTGCGGTTGCAGATGGTTTAGCGGGCTTTGGAGAAGTAATGAAGATGCTGCCAGAAGGTAGTGCGAAAGCGAAAGTGATTCGTACCATTCAAGATGGCGAATACGTGGCATTGCACACGGAATACGACTTTTTCGGACCGAAAGCGGGCTTTGATATTTTCCGTTTTGAAGATGGTTTGATCGTCGAACACTGGGATAACTTACAAGACGTGGCGAAACCTAATCCAAGTGGTCACACTCAATTTGACGGTGCAACAGAAATTACAGATGTAAACAAAACGGACGAGAACAAAGCGATCGTTTCTGATTTTGTACAAACCATTCTGATGAAAGGGGATATGTCTCAGATCAGTAAGTTCATCGGTGATAAAGACAGTGACTACATCCAACACAACGTTGCGGTGGCCGACGGTTTGAGTGGTTTGGGTGTTGCACTTAAGCAATTAGCGGAAGCGGGCATGCCGATGGTATACAGCAAGAACCACTTGATTATCGGTGAAGGGAACTTCGTGTTATCAGTGAGTGAAGGTCAGTTCATGAACCAACATGTCGCGTTCTATGACTTATTCCGTGTCGACAATGGCAAAATTGTAGAGCATTGGGACACGATTGAAGCGATTCCACCGAAGTCAGAGTGGAAGAACGGCAATGGTAAGTTCGGCTTTAAATAGCATCTAACGACAACATGCACGAAAAAGAGAGTCACATTGTGGGCTCTCTTTTTTCGTTTAAGCGAGTTATATACCCAATAATAGTTCGAAAACAAATCAATGTGATACAGGTGTAAAATAAAAACAGCTTAACTTTGGTTTTTATTTGTACAGGAATTAACGACATTAAGTGATAACTGGATTATTAAGGCCTTTATGAAACATGAATAGAATTAAGGCTCTAATTTTTCTCTTTCGTATTTTTGTTGTGGCGCATGAAAAATGTGTGACTTTAATTCCAAATAATATTTTGAAAATCGATTTATTTGATTTTCTTCACTTTTACACCCCCTGTCATTTGTGCTGGTTATTAAATTGATTTAATTATATCTTCTACTTATTTGTTGTGCGAAAAATACTACAACAAAAACAGTTAAGTTAATGTTTTTACGGTTTTATTTAACTCATATTTAGTTCTTTTTGTTGAATGTGAAACGAGGCTTATGTTGCTAACTTGCTGTTAGAACTCTAGAAGTTGCCGTCTATTTTCTCAAAACAACGCCTTTCTTTTGATTGTAACAAAGCTATTGTGAATTAAATTAGAATAAGCTAATTAAGTTTATTCTTTAACATGAATTTAAACCTGCTTGATATAATAATTAGCTTTATAAAATTGGGTGGTTATTCGCTATGAAAGATAAAGTTTGATATTTATCCCAGAAGTAAGACAGAATTTTTGCCTTGGTTATTTTTATTTGTAAATTAAGTGTGCTTGCAAAAAATAGTTGAACCGTTAATTGCAGGTCTTTGTGCAGTACCTAAATAATTAATATAAGACTAAGGACTTAATTATGTATCTAAGAAAGAGCAGTGCTACGCAGACAAACTCCATTGGTTATCGCACGTTGGGGTTAACAATGCTTTGTTCTGGTTTATTGTTGAATCCGATCTCCCAGGCCATGGCAGCGGAGTTCAGCACCGATGCGGTTGCACAATCAGAAAGCGAGTACTGGAGTACCTATAAGTTAGACATCAAAAACACGGGCTCAGACAGCGCAGACATGCGTGAGGCGGTGATTGAGTTCGTACTGCCTGTCGCAATTAACGACATTGGTTGGGCATCAAATCACCTTTCATACCCATCATGGGAGATCGCTCATACAACACAAGCTGACGGCGTATTGAACGCTGTGACGCTAAAATTCCCAGCAGGATCTTGGGTAGACAGTGTGTTGGCATCTGGTGAGTCGGCGGCGTTAACCATTTCTTTTGGCGGCGAACTGAAGGATCTCAATGCGTTTGAAGATTCCGTGGTGGTGAAAGTCGATGGTGAAGTTGTTCCTCCACCAGAGTTCTCATTGGATATCTTAGCGCCGGCACAAAACTCTGTGGTTTACACTGGCTCGAATGTAGACATCATCACGAGCGTAGAGGGTGAAGGTGCAAGCAAGCTAGAGTTCTGGGTCAACAATACCAAGCTGGCAGAACAACCTGTAGTCGAAGGAACGACCGAGTATCAACAAGCTTGGCTACCAGCGGAAATTGGCGCCGCTTCAATTGCTGTCATGGCGTTCAACGAGAGTGGCGAAAAGCTGACTGAACAATCGGTACAAGTCACGGTTGAATCAGAATCTACCGCGCCGAACCCTCCAGTGATTGAGTTTATCTCTCCAGATGCAGGTTCTTCTCACCAAAAAGGTGACACGATTTCGATCTCAGCCAATGTCACCGATGCGGATGATGACTTAGCGACGGTTAAGTTCTTCGCTAACGATGCTGAAGTATGTCAGTTAGACGCGAAAACGACACAAGATTTCTCTTGTGATTGGACTGCACAAACTGCGGGTTCAGCAACGCTTCGCGCAGAAGCTCAAGATGACGAACAACATGTTACTCGCAAGAGCCTAACCATTACTGTGACAGACACGGGCACCAGTTGTGGCGATGTTCCTCAATACGAAGATGGCGTTCCATACAAGGTGGGTGATGAAGTTACCAATATCGGCAACATCTATTCATGTACTGTAGCCGGTTGGTGTGGAAACCCAGTTTGGACGCCGGGGACAGGCCACCCAGATTATCCAGATGCGTGGAAAGACGCGTGGGACGAAGTAGGGCAATGTGATCCTAACCCAGTTCCAGTGGTGGATGTTCAATCTCCTCAAGATGGACAAAAAATTGCACCAAACCAAGCGTTCGATGTGATTGTCGATGCGACTGACGATACTGAAGTTGCTCGCGTTGATGTTCAGTTGAATGGTCAAGTGGTGGCAACATCAAGCACTCCATCACAAGGCGATACCTACACCATTACAGTTCCTGCACAAGACGAAGGCCAATACACGCTAACCGTCGTTGCTTACGATGACCAAGGGGCAAGTGCAGAAGCCGCACCAATTTCTCTGGCGATCACCGATAAAGACTTGGTGGTTTCGCTGTCTTCTCCTGTTGATGGTTCGAGCTACTTTGAAGGTCGTGCGATTTCAATCAAAGCAGACGCGAAGAGCTACGAAGGTGATATTACTTCAGTAAGCTTTATCGCAAATGGTAATGAGCTATTCAAAGACACCGAAGCACCATACGAATACGAATGGCTAGGTGCACAGAAGGGCGCTTACGCGATCACGGCTAAAGCGGTTAACACAGCAAGCCAAGAGCAAACTTCGGCAACGTCTAACATTACGGTGAAAGAAAGCACTGGTGGCGGTGGTTTAGTTGATAACCCAGATCGCTCTATCAGTTACCTAACATCATGGGGCTTGAATGACTACGAGCAGTTGTTCAATTCAGAGGGTGACGGTTACCTATTGTCATTTGGTAAGTGGGACGCGAGCGGTAACATTACGATCTCCGATGGCATGCTAACGCCACCTGATTACAATCCGGATTGGATGCCAACGCAGTACCTAGCTTGGTCAACACTTAAGCATGACAATGAAAACGTAACTATGATGGTGGCGTTTGGTGGTCAAACGTACGAAAGCATTTGGTCAGCGATCAGCACACCGCAAAGCCGTGAAGCGGTCGCAACTGGATTGGTTGATTTGGTACATACGCCATTCCCTGTGTACAAAAAGAATCTGACACCAGAAGAGATGGAAGGTGAATGTCTTGCATCAAAACCTGATGGTAGTTGTGATTACAGTAAATACCAGCTAGCAGGCTACGTGCACATTGACGGTCTAGATTTCGACTTCGAGAAAGCCGCTCGAATCACGGACAAAGAGAACCAAGATCTGACTGCTCTGATCAAACTGATCCGTGAGAAAGTAGGCAATACGAAAGTGCTGTCTCTGACGACTTACCACGTAGGTGCAGACCCAGTTGAGTGTATGGATGCTACTGTGTTCGAAAATTGTTCTTACATTGAACCATCAGGTCGTTCATCTCACCACGGTGAAGTTATCGATTTGCTGAAAGCAACCAAGAACGACTTCGATTTCTTCAACGTAATGACATATGACGCAGGTCGAAACTTCCTCTACGACGTCGCGATGGCGAACTATGCTGAATATATTGGAGACAAGTCGAAGATTGTTTTAGGTAACACGATCAACAGCCAATGGGCGCCAGGTGGCAACTTTGTTGAGACGCGTCAAAACAACCTAGACCGTGCTAAATGGCAGAAAGATAACGGTTATGGTGGTTTCTTTATGTGGACGCTAGGTTCAAACAACCAAGGTTTGAGCATGGCAGAACAAGTTGACTACTTTAACGACATGATCAGTGTAAGCAAGTAGTACTCACCTCATCTTGTAATCTACTTGAACGACGGAGGGCTCTCATGCCTTCCGTTATTTCTTCAATCTTCATCATGGGAACGCCTCTCGCTCGCAGTATTCCCATGCAAATTCCAATTGAAATTCAGTGGTGACAATATGTCAAAACTAGATTCTGGTCAGCACCAGAAAGCGATTCCGCACGCTCAAAATAAGGCATTCAAACCTAAAAGTGACTCACCCCAACACCAAAGCAATACGTCACAACACTATGACGCGTTCAGTAAATGGTTACATTGGATAATGGCGGTGATCATCATCTACGCCACGATTGCCGGTTATGGCATGTTGTTTGTGATGGATATGCCGCAACTGTTTCATGTGTTGTCGACGCTCAACATGTCATTCGCGACCATTGCATCCGTGTTGTTAATCGTACGTTGGGGTTGGTCATTCTTTCGAAAGACACCGGAGCTACCAAGCACGATACCTAGTACGCAGAAAAGCATTGCTAAATTGGCCCATGGCACCATCTATCTTGTTATGTTTGTTGTCTTTGTCAGTGGTTTTTTGATGCTTAAGCATGAGTACCCATTCTTTTGGCTGTTTAGCATTCCAAACCCAATTTCTAATGCCGAAGTGAATGAGTTTTTCTTTATGGTTCATCGAGTTGGTTGTGCCACCTTAGCGACGCTAGTGGCGTTGCACGTTGCGGCGGCATTGAAACACCACTTCGTGAGTAAGAATGATGTGTTAAGAAGCATGGCGCTGACTACGTCGAAGCAAAATTGATAGCAGGGAAACCGGCGCGTTAACGCACATTGAATAAAGCGGTTTAAACCACAAGAAAAAAGGCTTGGTGAGCCTCCAAGCCTTTGTTTCGCGTTATAAAGCCGTTTTTGACTAATAACTACTTTTTAAAGGTGAGATTCAGCGTGAGTGGAACTCGGTCTGCAATCTTAATGCCGCCAACCGTTGCTGCTAGGTTCTTTAGGTTTTCAGCCGGGATACCAAAATCTGAAGCGCCAATAATGACAGGCGCACTTGAGCTAACCATCACAGTATCGCCAGCATTGAGTACCACAACTGGGAATTCTACCGACTTGGTCTTACCAAACAGTGTCACTTCAGCAGGTACTTTAAGCTTGTGAGAGCCTTCGCCTAGTGCTGACCAATCGACTTTACCGACAACTTTCACAGGGGCATGTTTTGCCGATTCGAAGAAGATTTCGTTGAGTCGCGTATTACGGATTGGAATGCCAGTTTCAATGCTGTTTAGGTCGACAGACACGTCAAATTGACCTTCGCTGTTAAGCGTGCCTTTGAGGGCATCGATGGTCGCGGGTTCGACAACAAACTGATTTTTGATGGTAGCAAAGCTGACTGAGGAGAATTTTGAATCTAGCGTGTAGTTATCAGCAGCGAACGATGCACCTGAAAATAGCGCAAGCGCGATGCTTAGGGTGGATAAAGTCTTTCTCATTATTATTATTAACCTTATATACGTTGAACAACGGTTCTACTTGATAGTAGTTCGGATTTATAAAAGTTAATAAGGAATTAAATCGATTGATTTCGATGATTTTTTCGATGTGATTGTGCGCTCACTAATGATGATTTGATATCAATGTAACTGATGCCATTAGCGCTTTTTATGTCAAAAATATGCTAATTAGCAATGACTTATTAAGCAGGCGCGAATGTGTGAACCTATTTCTAATTGATGATTCGCGACTTGCTTAGGTTGTCGTTACACTGTTTGCACATTTTATCATTCGTTAGGTTGGTTGGCTTATGTATACCGTTGGGATTGTGTTGTTTGATGATTTCACAGACGTAGATTTTTTCTTGATGTATGACCTGTTAGGAAGGACGCAAGACAGTTGGACAGTCAAAGTGCTAGGGACCAAGCCAGAGCATATTTCTCATCTAGGTATGACGGTAAAAACGGACGGTCATATCTCTGAAGTTACAACGCAAGACGTTGTGCTCATCGCAAGTGGCAAGAAAGGCATACCAGCAGCGCTTCAAAATAGCGAGTTCATGTCCGCGATGAAGCTCAACCCAGGAAGGCAGTTAATTGGCTCTATCTGCGCGGGCTCTTTTATCTTGCATGAATTGGGCTTACTTGACGGTAAAAAGCTCACGACGAACCCTGATGCTAAAGCGGTATTAAAGAGCATGGGCGGAGACGTTCAAGATGTTCCTTTGGTTGTTGAGGGCAATATTTCAACGGCGGGGGGTTGTTTTTCATTGATGTACCTCATTGGTTGGTTAGCAGAGCGCCTGTTTGATTCTGATAAGCGACGCGAAATCCAAAACCAATTGATACCAGCAGGGCAGTTGGAGATATTCGAGTCTCTTATCGCGAACACAATTATGGAAGCAGAAGTGCTTAACCAAGTGACTTGCTCAGCGGAATAAACAATAGCTCTGATTTTCCCTTTGTGACTGACCACAAACTTGTTCACTAAACCGTTGAATGTACGGGGAAGTGTACTAGGTTTTATATGAGTACTTGTTTATGAAACCGCGGCGATTTAAGCCATCGGTCTTTCATTAAGTGCGGATAAATACTGTGTTGGGTCTATTCACGCGTCATCGATTATCGGATTACCGATGAATAAGAATATGGCGCGAAACCAAAGGGAAAAACAGTGAGTAATTCAAACGAAAACCTAGAAAAAGTGTTGGCGAAGGCATTCACGACTTCTTTGATACGATTCTCCGTCACAACGCTTATCGTCATTGTATGTTGGTGGGCGTTTTTACCATTCCTACCTATCTTACTCTGGGCGTTAGTGTTGGCTATCGCGCTCTATCCAGTCAAGTTGGTCATTGAAAGCAAGCTCGGGTTGAGTTCGGCTCGGTCTGCAACGCTTATAGCAATTATTGGTGTCCTGATTCTCGGTACGCCAACAGCAATGGTGGGTAACTCCTTTGCTTCGAAAACACTCGGTGCATTTGAATCGTATCGAGATGGTACTCTGGTCATTACCAAGCCCGCGGACAGCGTAAAAACCTGGCCTTTAGTTGGCGAGAAAGTTCACGCAGTATGGTTCGAAGCGGCTGACGATCTGCCTACGTTTGTCGAAAAGCGTCAGCCTCAAATCAAAGGCTTCTTTAGTTGGTTCGTTGACAGTGCAACGGGAGCGGCGAAAAGCGTGTTTATGCTGATAGGCGCGATTATTATCGCCGGTATTATGCTCGCTTGGGCTCAACCTGCTGCAAGGTCGATACGTAAGATCTTCATTAGCTTCACCGATGAGGTTAGAGGGCCAGATTTACATCAACTCACCACCGCCACCATCAGACAAGTCGCCGTGGGGATCATCGGTATTGCGTTCTTAACGGCAATGGCATTCGGCGGAGTTGTTGCATTATCCGGTGTACCTGCCGCCGCTTTGTTTACACTCATTGCGTTGATCTTTGCGATTGTGCAATTGCCAGTGACCATCATTGCTTTGGTTGCCGTCGGTATTCTATGGGCAGGAGATAGCGGTACGGTTCATAATGTAATCTTTACTGTGTTATTGATTGCAGCGAGTCTGATCGACAACTTCTTGAAACCACTGATTCTCGGACGTGGGTTAGAAGTCCCTATGCCCATTGTCCTGATTGGTGCAGTCGGCGGTATGATGTCGGGTGGTATTCTTGGCATGTTCATTGGTGCAGCCTTCTTAGCGGCAGGTTACCAAGTATTTATGAAGTGGGTAGGTACAGAAACCCAAGATGTTGCTGATGTCATCGAGACTGGGCAGGCACAAGACGCTACTCAAGAAACCGAGCAAAAAGGAAAGGAATAGAACGACTAACGTTTTATTCAGTTTTTACTGAAGATAAACAAAAAGACGGCTCACATGACCGTCTTTTTTGTGTTTGTTAATCCGCTATCAACATGCTTTTAATGCAATCTATTCTCTGTGCGGTATTCGGAAGGGGTTAAACCGACTTTATTTTTGAATAGGCGAGAGAAGTACTGTGGATAGTCAAAGCCAAGCGTGTAGGCTCTGCAGCGGTTTGTTCTTTGATTTGATGCGCTGGTGGGGTAACTACGATGGTTTTGTATTGTTTCGATTCATCAAAACCTTGGGGTAGGTAAATGTCGCCAACCAAAGTTAGACCCAAGCTCCCAAATTCAACCTTTTGTACTGTCATCACGTTATCTCTCTTGTGTTTGTTGATGTGACTATCGTACTCCGTGGTGATTTTTAGTCAGTGCACAAAACACCGCAATGTGTATACAAAACCCCGAGGGACAACCAAACAAAAGTGGCGTGTTGTGAATGCGTGTTAAAGCGTTTGAAGTTGAAAATCCGAGCTGTTAGCGAGAGTTGAATGGTTTGCAAAAGGCAGCGGGGAAGCCGCCTTTGATATTCATACCTGTTGAAATGGCGTAGCGCTGTATGTTTCTAGTAATCCCCGCGTAAATTAACGAGTAGCATCGCTTCAATCGTGTCGACCATTTCATCGAGTGAAACTGGCATCGCTTTCGCCGTCACAGAGTATCCCTCAACGAATGGGATAAGAATCGATACTGCTCGTGATTGCGAGGTTTGATCTTTTGCTAGCGGCGCGATTTTCTCTTTCATTACCACGACCATCGTTTGATAGTAATCGCTCAGGTAAGACTCAATACTTTCATTACGCGTAGAGATTGCCCAATACTCTCTGAAGATTCGACACATGTCAGAAAGCTCATGACCGTGTGAAAGCAGCATAGAGACAATTGGTCTCAATGCCTTTTCTTCTTCCATCACCGGTAACGCTCTTAAATCGTCTAAACATTGTTGGAAATAACGATCGGCCACGGCTTTGAGTAAGTCATCTTTCGTTTTGAAGTAATACTGAACGTTGCTTAAAGACATGTCTGCGACGCTTGCGACCTTGCGCATCGTTACACCGAAGTCACCTTCTGTTTTTAATAGCTCGATTGCTATATCAAGAATTCTTTCTACTTTTGCTGACTTTTTAGGCATTTACAACATCTCAGAGCGTTAGATTAAGGATCACGTTTGATCTTAATTTGAAAAAGAGTATTGACATATTAGGTCTATTGACCTAATTTTTCAACCAGTAGGTCAGTTGACCTAATTTCAAAAGGAGATACCCATGATTCAAGTCCAACGTACACCAGATGCTCAATTCGAAAATTTAAAAGATTACCCATTCAAACCTCACTATGTAGAAGGTTTAAAAGGCTATGAGGGTATTCGAGGTCACTACTTGGATGAGGGAAACCCGAACTCCGATGAAGTTTTCCTTCTGCTTCATGGTGAGCCAACGTGGAGCTATCTATATCGCAAAATGATTCCAGTATTTGTTGATACGGGAGCACGCGTTATTGCACCGGATTTGCTGGGTTTTGGTAAGTCTGACAAACCAGTATCGGAAGACACCCATAACTTCGAGTTCCACCGTAACTATTTGCTTGGACTGATTGAGCACCTAGATCTAAATAACATTACGTTGGTGGCTCAAGATTGGGGCGGTTTGCTTGGCCTAACTTTGCCACAAGCGATGAAAGCACGTTTTAAGCGATTACTGATCATGAACACGGGTTTGTTGATGGGGCCAACCACTCAAGAAGCCTTCTTGGAATGGAAGAAAGACATCGTCGAACCAGAAGAGTTGGCGCTGGACCTCTTCATGAAGAAGTACGCACCAACGTTAGATGATGAAGAGGCTCGTGCTTACGCTGCCCCATTCCCTGATGAATCTTTCAAAGCAGCTGTTCGTAAGATGCCGAAGATGGTCGCTAATCCAGACCAAGCGTGCATTGATATTTCTACAGCAGCGGTTTCTTTCTGGGGTAAGGAATGGGAAGGGGAAACCTTTATGGCTGTTGGTATGAAAGACAAAATGCTAGGTCCTGCCGTAATGGGGTACATGCAAACGGTTATAAAAGCTTGTCCTGCTCCTATGGAAGTGCCTGAAGCGGGGCATTTTGTTCAAGAGTTCGGCAAAGAAGTCGCTCAAGCGGCTGTTGAACATTTCAAGCTTTAAGCATCGTTTTTAAGAGAAATCACCCATGAAAATTTTAAATCTCGTGTTCCATCCAAATTTGGAAAGCTCGCGCAACAACCAAACATGGAAAACTCAGCTTGAGGAGTCTGGCAAGATCACCACAAGTCGCGATCTCTATGCGGAGTATCCGGATTTCCAAATCAACGTAGAGCAGGAACAAGCGTTATTGTTAGAGCATGACCGCGTTGTTCTGCAATTTCCTTTCTACTGGTATTCAATGCCACCACTGTTGAAAAAATGGTTAGATGATGTTCTAACCCACGATTTCGCATATGGCGCAAAAGGCTACAAGTTGAAAGGGAAAGACATGCAGCTTGTCGTGTCGGTTGGTGGTCGTGAAAAGTTCTACTCAGGCTTTGATATTTTCACCACGGTACCTGATTTGCTGCGACCATTTCAGCTCACGGCAAACTTAATTCAAATGAACTATCTTCAGCCTGAATATATGTTTAATGCTGATGCGGCCAAACCGGAGGAGATTGAGGCTTTTGGCGTTCAACTGGTAGAGAAAATTGATGATCCTAAGCGTTCAAACCCGAGACAGTATCTCTACGACAGCATGACGCAAGAGCTTGAAGATGTTTATGAAGATTTAGGTTTAGCATAAACAGCCAAGCTAGATAGCATTCTAATCTGAACGAGAGCGAATCAATCAGTTCGCTCTTTTTATTTATCGAAAAATTGTGTTTGTTTGTTGAGCTGGATACGTTGTCAGCAGTACGGAATATGGAATAATACAAAGCGGCTGATTGATAAAGCACATCGGCGTGAGTTGTGAAGAACAAGAATAAACAAGGAATGAAACAATGGTAGATTTTACTGTCGGTAAGTGGATTTTTGAACCTAAAGTGAGCGAAGTGACACAGGACTTTGTTTCCATCACGACGGAGCCAGAAACCGATTTTTGGCAGCGTTCATACTACGGCTTTAGAAATGATAATGCGCCAGCACTGCAAATCGAATCAGAAGAGAATTTTACTTTTACCACAAAAGTGAGTTTTGATTATCAGGCGCAATTTGATCAGTGTGGTCTGATTATTTACCTCGACAGTGAAAACTGGTTTAAAGCCTCTATAGAATATGAGAACGAAGCTTTCTCACGTCTAGGCAGTGTCGTGACAAACTTGGGTTACTCTGATTGGGCAACCTCTGACATCCCGCTGCCTGAAGCAATCTGGTATCGCTTGAGTCGCCGTGGCCCAGATTTTCTGATTGAGTCTTCTTTTGATGGCGTGACATTTAAACAAATGCGAATCTTCCACCTACATAAGCTGGGTGAAACTACCCCAGAAATGGGCAAGTGCAACCCACCATTGCCGGCAAATAATGTTGTGAGTTTTGGTGTCTATGCTTGTAGTCCGCTTAAATCTTCATTTACCGCCACATTCACAGATATGCGTTTAGAGCCTTGTAAATGGCTAGCGCATGCGGTTTAAATCCAACTACACAACGAAGCAAAGTGAGGGATTATGAAGTTAACTGTGTACCTGTCGGGTGAGATTCATACCGACTGGCGTGAGCAAATCACCAAAGGCTGTGAAGCAAAAGACCTGAATGTGTCGTTTATCTCTGCCAACACGCACCATGAATCCAGTGATGCAGCGGGCGATGGCTTGGGCCGGGAAGACAATCCTTTTTGGCGCGATCATAAATCAGCGAAAGTAAATGCGATTCGAATTCAGACCGCCATTAAGTCTTGTGACCTTGCCGTGATTCGATTCGGTGACAAATACAAGCAGTGGAATGCGGCGTTTGATGCCGGTTTCTGTGCCGCTTTAGGTAAGCCTTACATCACTTTGCATGATGAAAACATTGTCCATGCACTTAAAGAAGTTGATGCTTCTGCTCAGGCATGGGCAACGACTCCAGAACAGATCGTCGAGTTAATCGCGTACACGGTAAACCCTTAATCACTCGAAGCTAACTCTATTTCGTCATAGATATAAGCTGACCTTTAGGGTTTTAAATGCACTTAGATACTTAAACGCATAGTCATTTGGCTATGCGTTTTTTTTTGTTTCGCAATGGGATTGTGTGAACTTCGCACGGAATGCTTTGGGCGTAAGCTGCTTGTATTTTAAGAACAATCGATTGAAGTTCGACAAGTTATTGAATCCAGATAACTCCGCAACGAGGGAAACGGGCTTGTCGGTTTGTACCAATAGCGAACAGCCTTTACCCAGTCTTACTTGAGTGATGTAGTGACTGACACTCTGTCCCATCATCTTGTTAAAAAAACGCCCTAGGGTACTTTCACTCATTCCAACCAAAGAGGCCAACTCTGTGACTGATAACGGTTCGGTGTAGTTTGCGTGTATCGCTTCAAGCAATTGGCTGAGTAATCTTTGTTGGCGCTTGTCGGACTCTTGTCTGCTCAAGGTTTGATTCACTGATATGGCTTGGTAATCAGCAGTGCTGCTCAGCTCATCAAGAATACTAAGCATGATGGTGAGCTTTTGCATCGGCGTCGCAGTGTCTAACTCTTCAAACAGAGGCAACAATTGCTTCGCAACAGTCTGAGAGAAGTGCAGCCCTCTATGAGCTTCGAGTAGCAGGGGAGAAAAGGCTTGGCATTCAGGAAATAAACGGGAGAGTTCCTCTATCCATTGTGTGTCAAACCACAAGACATAAACCTTCTGCTCCTTATCTGTTTCTAGGCTTGTTCTTGATTGCCATGTGTGAGGGATGTTGGGGCCTAATAGCACTAAGTCAAAATCTTCATACTCAGAGATCGTATCGCCAATATAGCGTTCCCCCTTGCTGTTCAGAGTCAGTGTCAGCTCATACTCAGGGTGAAAATGCCATTCGAAAGGAATAGCCTCTAAGCGCCGAATCAGCAGTTGCCATGAATTGTCTTGGCTGTATTGAACCTTTTCGTATTGAGCTTTCATGAGTAATACAAACCTATCTAACGCGAATGTTTCTATGACGGTAAAGTATCAGTATCTGCGTTTTTTGTATCACTTTGTTGGATTAATTGTTGTCAGAATGTGACTAACCAAGAGCGCTCAACGCTTGTTAAACCAATAATAATCAGCCCTACAGGAATCAGTCACTATGAAAAACAAATACGGATTCGGCGACAACGCACCCGGAAATAACAGTGTTTCCAACATCAATTCAGCGCAACTAAAAGACATCAAAAAAACACTGCTGTTGAAAAAGTTAACCCAAGAACAGTTCGACTTTTGGCAACACAATGGTTATTTGGTGCTTCGTCAAATCATCTCACCGGAAGCGGTAAAGCGTTCTCAGGATTTCCTATGGGAGTTCCAAGAAATGGACCCAAACGATGCGAGCACTTGGTATCAAGCGCAGCGCCGTGACCATGCCATGGTTGAGCTCAACAACTCTGGCATGGTGGAGTGTTATAACAACCAAGTGTTGTGGGATAACCGTCAGAACCCAGAGGTGTATAACGCATTTGTTGATATCTGGGATCAGGAAAACTTATGGGTCACTATTGACCGCGCTAACCTTAACCCGCCGAACAAATCAGGTCGTGAATTCAGTGGATTTGTTCATTGGGATGCGGACTCCTCACTCGATCCATTGCCGGTAAACGTGCAAGGTGTGTTAGCACTGTCTGATACGGACGAAGAAACTGGTGGTTTCCAATGTGTGCCGGAGCTTTATCGTCAACTGGAAGAGTGGCGCAAAACCCAGCCTGCTGACCGCGACCCTTATGTGCCAGATCTCACTGGTTTTGAGGTGGAGTTTATTTCGATGAAAGCAGGGGACTTGTTGATCTTTAATAGCCTGCTTCCTCATGGCATTCGCCCGAACCAGTCCGATAAAGTACGTATGGCGCAATATATCTCTATGGTTCCGGCAGAAGAAGATAACCAACCAACTCGAGATTGGCGTGTTCGCTCTTGGCAAGAGCGTCTTCCTCCAGAGGGGTTTGCTTTTCCGGGTGATCCACGCAATTGGGAACAGGTGAAGTATCCCCAAGCTGAACTCACACCACTAGGAGAGAAGTTGCTAGGTTTGGTGAGTTGGAAAGTGCCTGAGTCTGCCTAAACAGACTGCTCTGGCTAAAATCAAGGTAAGCTGAAAATAAAGTTAGCTAAAAACAAAAGACCTCCATCACGGAGGTCTTTTTGAATTGTGCTGTTAATGTCACCAAGACAAAACTTAGATATTTATGACGACTTTACCAATCGCTTGACCACTGGCTAGACGATCATGCGCAGCGCCAGCTTGCTCAAGGGTAAACTCGTGTTCATCGAGAACCGGTTTTAGTGCGCCTGATTCTGCAATCTTAGCTAACTCTTTTAGGATGATGGCATGTTCACGTCGCCCAACATTGTGGATCATCGGAATAAGCATAAACACTACGTGCAATGACAAGCCTTTCATGTGAACGGTACTCAAATCTTGCTCATGCAAAGACACAGTTGTTGCAACTTGGCCGTTGAGTTTTGCTGCATCAAACGAGTTAGTTAGGTTTGCACCGCCAACCGAATCGAAGACCACATCAAAACCAGCACCAGAGGTGTGTTTCGCAACGTAATCGGCTACTGACTCAGTACGGTAATCAATAGCTGTAGCACCAAGCTCGGTAATCAGGTCATTCTTCACACCCGTAGAACCAGTTGCGAATACTTCAGCCCCCATGTGACGAGCAAGCTGCAGTGCAATGTGGCCAACACCACCTGCGCCGCCATGAACCAGTACTTTTTGACCTTGGCGAACGCCAGCACGAATTAAACCTTCGTAAGCCGTAATGCCAACCAATGGAATTGCCGCCGCTTCACGCATAGAAAGGTTGCTTGGCTTGTGAGCGATAAGGTCTGCGTCTGCCACCATGTATTCCGCTAGAGAACCTTGAAGATCACCAAGGCCACCCGCACAACCATAAACCTCATCACCAACCGTGTATTCGGTAACACCTTCACCAACGGCCTCAACGGTGCCTGCGAAGTCCATACCCAGAATGCCCGGAAGTTGTGGGTGGAAAGGTAAACCTTCACCCATTTCACGTAGCATCATGTCAACAGTATTAACGCTTGATGCCGCGACTTTAACTAGGACGTGACCCGCTTTGACTTCCGGTTTTTGCACGTCTGCTGTTTCGAATACTTCTGAACTACCAAACTGACGAATTACGGCTGCTTTCATTATGATTTCCTCGGTTGTGCGTTTGTATGGATTCAGTATAGGCGCGATTTCAAAATTGATAATTGGGCTGAAAAAGAAATCAGTTTTAAGTTTTTGTTGATAATAATACGAGTAGTAAACCGCAGAGTTACTTACTCACCAATTGAGAGTAAAGATCAGATTTGCGTGATTTGTTGCTAGCCGTTATTGAGGAAATCACCTTTTAGTTTTCGTAGATACTGTTTCTTTTTATGCGTCATTGTTTGATGTTTTTTAGAGGCGTAACGTTAATTGCGTTGCTTTGAAAAATAGCAACCTAATGATTTTATTGGAAAAAGGAAATGGATATGGCTTACGAAGGCTACAAAACGTTTACTGCAAAGCAAGAAGACGCAATTCTTTATGTCACGTTTGATTTTGGTACGGTAAACGTGCAAGGGCAGGAAATGTTGGCGGATTTGAATGGGTTAGCACTGCGATTAGAACGTGATCGTAGTGTCAAAGTGGTTGTATTCCAATCAGCCAACCCAGAGATTTGGGTTTGTCATTACGATACCGAATTGCTTAAAGAGATGTCGACAGAGGCCGTTTCTCGCGAAGAAGCGAAGTTACTCGATCTTCAAGCGGTTCTCGAAAGGATCAGCAAGCTACCACAAGCAACAATTGCGAAGCTAGAAGGCTTTGCCCGCGGTGGCGGTCATGAATTTGCATTGGCCTGTGATATGCGCTTTGCCGCTCGCGGTAAATACAAATTCATGCAAATGGAAGTGGGTATGGGCATCTTGCCTTGTGGTGGCGGTGCATCTCGTATGGCACGTCAGGTGGGATTAGGTCGAGCCCTAGAGATCATCTTGAGCGCCCGTGACTTCGATGCGGATGAAGCAGAAGCGTACGGCACCATCAACAAAGCGTTAGAACCCGATGAAATTGGCCCTTATGTTGATGCATTGGCGCAGCGAATTTCTAAGTTCCCAGCTGAGTCTATCAATGCCTGTAAACAGATGGTGTACGAGTCAATCGACAAGCCAATTGATGAAGCATTGAAAGCCGAAGCCTACTGGCTTTACCAAGCAACGAGTAAGACGCCTGCAGTTAAGCGTTTCCAAATTGCCGATGATCAAGGCTTGGAGCATGACATCGAAAACCAACGCAATTGGGAAGACTTGGTGATGAAGGTACAAGACATCAACTAAGCTGCTGCGTTAGTTTCTTAGCAAGCACTAGAAAGGCGAGCCAAGTGGTTCGCCTTTTTGTATTCAACTGCCGACGTGTTTATCGTTCTTAAATTCGCAAGCCAATCGACCTTGTTTATGAGCATGATCTTTCGAATTAAATCACAGACTTGAACAACGTTTTTGATAGACTGCAAAGCGATAGTTTTAGTGAGGAACACGTTTAATGCCGACCATACTTTGTTTTGGCGATTCAAATACCTGGGGCGCAGTACCGAATGAAGACCGCCGTTACGGACCAAACGAGCGATGGCCATCCTTGTTACGAATGTCTCTACCGGATGGTTATGAGGTCATAGAGGAAGGGCAACCAGGGCGAACAACTGTGCACGGTGATCCTTTTGAAGGTGAGAAAAATGGCCTTCGCTATTTACGCCCTTGCTTGGAATCTCATCTGCCTGACTTGGTCATCATTATGCTCGGCACGAACGACATGAAAAACTGCTTGGGTTTATCCGCTTTCGATATCTCTCGTGGGGCAGCTCGCTTAGCGCAAGAGGTTCTTAACTTTGATAACTGGGCAAAGCGGGAAGCGCCGCAAGTTCTTTTAGTCGCGCCGCCACCCGTGTATGAGATTGGTTTCTTCGGCAGTATGTTTATTGGCGGAGCGGAGAAGTCCAAAGAGTTTGGCTTTCATTATCGAAACCGAGCACAGGAACTGGGGTGTGCATTTCTTGATGCTGGCACCGTGGTGGAATCTTGTCCTAACGAAGGTATTCATTGGCAACAAGACCAGCATGAAAAATTGGCTAAAGCACTGCAACCTATGGTGTTAGCGTCTTTTCAAAAATCATAGATGTTAAGAGATTACAGAGTAAACAGGCTTTTCGTCTAAGGAAAAGCCTGTATTGAAAGGGTTGAGAAGCAGGGCGAGTATGCCTGCGCCCTAAAGGCGGTGACGTAAGCAGCTTAGAGTGTTTACGCCAAGGCTAAACCGCTGTCTGGGCTTTCGTGTGCGGGAATTCTATGTATCCTTGCGGGACTGCCTTTTACGTGCGCTCATATCCGCAACATCGGACGCTTTGCAACAACCTCCGCTTTTGATCGGCCTACGTGAAAACATCACACCAATTGCGAGCATCGCAATACAACTTAGGAAAATAAGAACGGTAAGAACTAAAGTCATAACACCACCTCCTATAAATCGTTGTATTGTCATCTTTCTCCAATTTTATAAACAAAGCAATGGTCGTTTTGTAACCACTTATTATTTTTATCAATAGTCAGACCTTTGCTGTATCTTAGCAGTTTACTCTGCCCGTTCTGGAACAAGGTTTTCCAAAGCCTTTATCTGACGACTGACCACGATGGCCTTTATGAAAAATTTGGTTGGGATAGAATAGAGAACGCTTACGACCCGTCTGATTATGTGACAAAGGTGTACCGTAAGTCTTTAGAAAACATCTAGAATCAACTGGAGTAGGTTTCTAGAATGTCGATTAATTAGTGTCCGAAGTAAGCAAGGAAGCGAAAATGCTATGGATTGTGACAAAGTACTTAACCACCGCCGCGATTGTGGTTCTCATTTCTGAAGTCGCGAAGCGAAGTGATAGGTTAGGTGCGCTCGTGGCCGCGTTGCCAACCGTGACCATATTGGCGTTGGTATGGATGTACATCGAAGGGCAAGGTACAGAGAAGCTGTCTAACCACGCGTTTTATACCTTTTGGTTTGTTGTACCAACACTGCCAATGTTTCTTCTTTTCCCTTATCTACTGAGCAAGTATTCCTTTTGGATTACCTTGCTTATTAGCTGTGTTGTATCCGTAATTTGTTTTGCGATAACGAATTTGATCGCGAAACAATTTGGTATCAACTTGCTTTAAGCTCGTCTTCCTTTTGGCTCTGTATCCATTGGCGAGGTGACATACCAGATACATTTTGGAAAGCACGAGAAAAGCCCGAGTAGCTGTTGTATCCCACCTCGTCAGACACCCAGTTGAGCGGTTTATTTTGCAGTAATAAAGACTGGGCGACGGATACACGCCATTTTTGTACATAATCTCCAGGAGTCTCCCCAACGATTTGTTTGAACGTCTCAATAAACTGAGTGCGAGACATGGCCGCCAATGATGCCAATTCATTTAGATGAAAATGACGGGCAGGGAGCTGATGAATAGCCGTCATAACGGGGGCTAAACGAGGGTGGGCGAGCGCAGCAAACAAGCCGTGTTCAATTTGCTTTTCCTCAATAAGATAGCGAAAGATCAACGCCATTAAGGTATCGCTCAGCTTATCCAATAAAAACTCTTGTCCGATGCCATTTCCTCCTGCTTCCGAAGACAGCATATTCAAAACCGGTGTTAGGTTCGGCACCGCTTTAAAGGGGATAACGATGACATCCGGCAAGACAGACAATAGAGGGTTGATCTGCCCACCTCGATAATCCACATTGGCGCAAACCAATTCAGTTTCTTCGCTCCCTTCAATTCTATGCGGCGTATTGTTTGGTAGATAAATGATGCAAGGCTCTGTAAGCTTTTGAGCCTTCTCATTTGCGCTTGTCAGTATCAATTCACCAGCATTCAAAACATGCAAATGGCCTCGGTTATGGTGCTCTGCTTGGAACGAGGAGATGCCACACAAGTGTCCAGAATAGAAAACGCCTGTGCGTATTGAGAAGTGCTTCATCAGCTGTGACAACAGATCCATGTTACCTCCGGACGATTCGCGTACTTTTTTGGTCTTTTGTCCCTTTATAGACCGGAATAGTTGGCTAATTTATTCACACAAGGCAAACAAACACAGACAAGGAGCTTACTATGTCACGCATTAAATCAACTGGTCGAAAATTCACTTTAATGACCGCTTTACTCGGAACCAGTTTTTCACTGATGGCTGCGGATGTAGGCATGAGCGTTGATGAAAATGATCTCGCTATCAAGGGTTACGATCCGGTGGCTTACTTCACGGATAATGGCCCGACTCAAGGAAAGGCCGAGTATTCAGCTACGTACAACAATGCGATTTATCACTTTGTGAATGCTGCAAACCGAGATCAGTTCAAAGCTGATCCTCAAGCGTATGCGCCGCAATACGGTGGTTACTGTGCATTCGGTGTTGCTATGGGTAAGAAGTTTGAAACTGACCCAGAGGCATGGAAGATTGAAGGTGGCAAACTCTACCTAAACTTGGATAAATCGGTACAAAAGCGCTGGCTAGAGGATACGCAAGGCTTTATTCAAGATGCCAACACCAACTGGACAACGATTAAAGTTGTTGATGCAGATAAGCTGTAACGGACGTCGTTTTTATCCTTTCCTCACATATTCAAGGCGAGCCAATTAGTTCGCCTTTGTGTATTGGCTCGAGGGAACGGACGTTTATAAGTTGTTATTTACCCAAGGTAGAAGCGATACATTTGTCACGAAAATTGATTTATTCCCAATCGAATTAGTTAGATAGGTTGTTTTATAAATGCAGATAGGATTATTGTTGTCGAATAATAATTTATATCAATAACAATCAGTTGGAACCTATCAGACATGAAAAACAATCTTCTTAAAAAACTTCAAGTGCTCAGTGTTATCGCAATGGCTTCTTTGACGGTGGGATGTTCATCTATGGATGCACATGCGAGAGGGGGGTACGGTAAACCATTTTCCGGTACGGCGTTGTCCGTCGCGCGCCAGCCATGCTTCTTGGATGGTTCAGCCGTGTCTTACGCTTTATATCCTATTTCTTTTGTTGATATGCCTTTGTCATTGGTTACTGATGTTGTATTCCTGCCCGCTGATTTAATCATGTTATTTACTCCAACGACCAGCTACGGCAGTGTTTTGTCACAAGGTTGCCCAAGTGGCAGTATGATTTAGTTGCTTTGCTTCATTCCATTATTAACTTTTAGGAATAATTGTTATAACTTCCAGCACTAAAGGGCTACAGATAATATTGGATTCAGTTGTTAAGAATATTCCTACAAACCTTTAATTCTGGAGGGAAAGCAAATGAAGAAAGCTCTAATTTGCGTAGCGCTAACTTTACCTGCATTTCACGTGTTCTCTGCGCCAACAGACATCAATTCGCTTGAACGTATCGACTACGGAAACTATCAGTTTTACCAACCATATATTGAAACGGTACACACCGTAGATTTGATTGCACCGCCACCAGCAGAAGGCAGCAAACAAGATATCGAAGATAAGCGTGTGGGTGCTATCGACTTTTCAGTTGATGACCCAGCGAGAATGGCTCAAGCGACACAAGACGCGCGTATTACTCCAGAATACTTTGCCAAGATTTATGGTGATGTATTGGGCGTGAAGATTACTAAGGAAGACACTCCTGCGATGTATACCGTTTTAGGACGCAGCATCGCTTCTTTTGGTCTTGCGACATCAGACTCTAAAAAGCACTACAACAAAGCGCGTCCATTTGCGGTAAACGGCTTACCTTCTTGTACACCTTATGCCGAAGACTACCTATCTAAAGACGGATCGTACCCTTCTGGTCATACAGCATCAGGCTACGGGGTTTCACTCGTTGCGGCAGCAATTGCGCCGAACAATGCAAAAGCACTGACAGAGCGAGGTGCGGACTATGGTTACAGCCGAGTCGTTTGTAACGCACACTGGATGAGTGATGTAGAAGCAGGGCAAAAAGTGGCGCACATCGTGTTTGATAAGCTCAAGGCAGATAAACAATTTGCTGAGGACTTACAAGCTGCGCAACAAGAGTACATCGCGTTAACCCAATAACGACAAATCGATACAGATACAGGTGGCCACAGTGCCGCCTTTTTCATTTTTAGCTATCTACTTATCAACATCACCGATAACGCCTTCATGAGATAGATCGCCAGATAACTCTGCTTGGATCTCTGTAAGGCTTTCTTCTTCAGCCGCGACGATTTTTCCTGTTAAGGCATCAACCTCAACTTCATAAGCTTTGTCCCCTTTCTTAACGAAGACATCCCATTGCGTATCTGGTTCGTCATGGCGAATGCCGAGCACTTCAACATCTAAAGCGCCGAGTGCGGATTTAATGGCTTCTTCTTGGCTAATGATTTTCGCGTCGGACGCGGCGTAACTTGGAAGGCTCAAAACACCAAATGCGGTCAAGGCCGAACATAAGATTAACTTTTTCATTGGTTTCTCCTTAAGCTCTCATTTCACCAGAGAGAATTCTTTCGTTGGCGTCTCCATAGTGTAGGTGGTGACGTAAAAGAAATGTGAATATGCCCTTTGAAAGGCATTCGTTCTAAAAGCACACATTTTTGTCGCGTCCGGGACTGGCGTAAAAAAGGGGGATCGATTCAGGAAGTACGGGACGCTTGGGCTCTACAAGTTTTTCACATTTCTATTGGTAGTTTGGCGAGAGTTAAAACCATGATGGATTGAACTCGCCGTATGAACAGAAATTTGATGCTCAACTTTGGCATTGTATTCGTTGCTTTACTTATCCCTTACTCGGTGCTGCAAATAGGCACGCCGACACTAGAGTGGCCAATGTTTTGGCAGGTGCGCACTTATTTGGTCAATTACAGTGGTGTCGTATCAATGATCTTGATGTCATTGTGCGTAATTCTAACTGTGAAGCACTGGCCGTTGGAACGCTGGTTAGGCGGATTAGATAAGCAATATCGTCTGCACAAATACTTAGGGATCTCGGCAGTCTTTTCAGCTCTGTTCCACTGGGTAGCATTTCTAAGCGATGATTTCGCGATGGATTTTGGTTACGTTGAGCCAAAGAATGAAACCTTTCCGTTTTGGAAGTTGATTGATGCCTTGGGTGATCAGGCGCAGTTGATTGGGGAATATGGTTTCTATCTGTCGGCGGCTTTTGTTTTGATTGCGTGGATTAAGAAGTTCAAACACAACGTCTTTCAGCTTACGCATAAAGTCTTTCCATATCTTTACCTGCTTTTAGTGCTGCACATGGTGATGTTCTTTGATGCAAGCTTATGGTTAACCGTTACTGGAGCTATTCTTCTGTTGGTCTGCGGGTTAGCAACGGTAGGATGCTTGATTACCATCTTAGGTTTGAACGGTAAGAAGAAACGTTATCCCGCTAAGGTTAGTAGTATCAAATCAATCAACGGCGGAAGTGAAGTTGTCCTGAAAGTGGAAGCTCCTCAATTTATGTATCAGCAGGGTCAGTTTGCATTCATCGGATTTGACGATAAAGAACGGCCACATCCATTTAGTTTGGCATCAGCTCATAACGAAAACGGCCAAGTGCGATTACTAATCAAAGCCAATGGTGATTACACGTGTTCATTAATGGAGACGCTTGAAGTCGGACAATCGGCTCAGATAGAAGGCCCATACGGTTGTTTCAATTTCCAAGATGATACAGAGCAACAAATTTGGTTTGCAGCAGGTATCGGCATCGCGCCATTTTTAACCGCAATTGAAGCGATAGGGACAGCAAAGTCCGTAACGCTTTTCTACAGCTATCGAGAAGAAGACAAGGTGCTTCTGGACGAACTACAACGTAGAGCAAAGGAAGCGGGCGTAAAGCTATACATGAGAAATACAAGTGAAGAAGGGCGTTTCACCAACACGGAAGTCATTGAGCGCATAATAAGCCTGGAGCGCAGCAGTGTGTGGTTTTGTGGGCCTTCCGAATTGGGTAAGACGCTTGAGAAAGCACTTATTAATGTCGGTCTACCAGCCA
The DNA here is from genome assembly GCF_001557945.1 of Vibrio sp. CUB2. Lineage (NCBI taxonomy): Bacteria > Pseudomonadati > Pseudomonadota > Gammaproteobacteria > Vibrionales > Vibrionaceae > Vibrio > Vibrio sp. CUB2. The sequence goes on from NZ_LNRB01000009.1 coordinate 86,185, forward strand.
AGTCATTCCATCGAGAGTTGTTTGAGTTTAGATAGAAACAACTGAAATCCGCGCTAATAACCAATAAGGCGAACCAAATGGCTCGCCTTATTTTTTTTTGCTGCAAGGGCTTAGAAGATCGCCTGTTTTTTATCTTTGATATAGAAATAGACGCTGATAGCGATGAACAAGAACGTGAAATAGTAGAAGAACGAAGACAGCGATGCGATAAAGTCGATGTGTTGTTCTATTTGTGCCTCGGTGTAGTTTTGCGAGAGCAGTTTGTAGTAATAGGCATAGAGCATACCGATTAAGCCGTAGCCTAAATTGAACATCAAACCTTTGAAGCTTAATACTGTCGCTCGGTTGTGAGATTCTGTTTTCTTGTTTAAGTGGTAGCTGATGAAAATGTTCATCGTCATGATAATAAAGATCAGAATCAGCGCAGGAATCACCCCGTATATCGACCAGCCTAAACTTATCCAATAGTAGGTCGCCATCGTTGCGATGCCCATGACTAAAATGAACGTTTTCGGTGCCATACTCTCTGCCAAACGGCGGCTTTGGCCAGCTAAGATAATCTGCAAGAGACTAATGCCAGCGCCGATCAAACCAAAGTAGATGATTGGAATATCAATCGCACGGTAATACTGACTGTTCATGGTCAAAAACATTCGTGAAGTGTGCTCGAACAAACTGTAGTAGAGCAGAATGAACAGCACATAAGGCGTAGACAATACCCACTTGGCGGTGTTGAGTGTGAGCTTCATGCTGGCCATGGTTGAAGCCAACTTGCTTTCACTGCTTGGTATGACCTTTTTCTCTTCTCTCATGCTGAATGCGGCGTAGATGGCGATCAACGCAACAAACAAAGTCGCGTAAACAGGGATGCGCATGATGTCTTGCGTGGTTTCTGGCTTGTCGAGTCCAAGAAACTGATAAACGTTGGCCATAAAGTTGACGTCGTACATGGCAGCGCCTACGAGTGTGACCACAATGCCCACGCTAGAGGCAATACGAAGTTGAATCTGCAACACTCTCGGCCACAGTTCTTCCTTCCCTTGTTCTTTCAATGTGTCGTAAGCCAATGCCTCATCAGCGCCACTTGCTAACGCCATCGCTAAGCCGCTCAGCACTCGGTTAATCAAAAATACAACGAAAACAAAAGTGGGATTTCCAGTAGGGACAAAGGCGATCATTGCGATTTCGATGAACATGACGATGGACGACAGCACCACCAGTCGTTTTCGCCCCAAGGTATCGGCAAAAGCGCCGGAAGGGACTTCCGCAAGTACAATGGTCGCTGCCCAAACAACATTGAGCATGGCGAATTGAGACAGCGTTAATCCGTAATCCAAATAGAGCAGGGTAAATACGGGGTAATAGAAGCGCGCAAAGTAACTGCTTCGGAACATGAGGAAGCAGCGAACGTTACGGATTTTGAGGATTTCTTTCAGCGTCATGAAACATTCAGCAATATGAATAACATAACGTTATGTATAAACCTTTTTTAGATTGATGGGAAAGGTTTGTGCTTTGAAATCGCGAGATTTTTCTGAATAGTCGCTATTCCTTAGTTAACGACTCAACGCGTCACCCAGTGGGCGAAAGTACGCTTGAAGCGCTTCATATATCACGTTTCTGTGTGCGATATCTGGGTAAAGAGGCAGGGTGTCGGCCTTTGTTGTGCCAGAAACTAGGTATGCGTTTTCAATACCAGAACACGACTCCACAACGGCTTCAAATGCTCGTGCCATCATCTCGGTGGGTTGTGAAAAGTAGCTTGAACCCATCGCTTGGTCTGCTTTTACACTTCGGGATACATAGTCATGTCGATCTTGGCCGTCTGGCGTGAGCAATGTGGCGTCAAATATCTTCAGTAATCGCTCGTTGAGTGGATGCGGGAAATGATCGGCATTTTTCAGCCAGCAATCACTCGCAAATAGGATTTGTCGTTGTGGCCCCGAACGATCCCCAATGTCGAAAGCTTTCTCAGCAATGTAATGATCGAACGCATGCCAAAACTCATGAGCAAGCGCACCAGCACCTGCATTCTTTGCTAAGGCTAATTCACGTTGATTCGGAGCGTAATGTGCTTGAACCCCTTTGCGGCCACCAGTACCAAAAGCAAGGCTCAAATTACCACGAAGTCCAATCGCCGAAGGCGGTAGCGCAAGGATGTACGCTAAGTCTGCGAGAGAATCGAATATTAAGTTTGCCGCGAGATCTTTTTCTTCTTTGTTCACCCACTTACCAATACGAATTCCGCCGATGCCAAATGTTTCTTTGATGTCGACAAACGACACCTGGTCGCCATGGCGATAATCAGGGCCTTTACGCGTTTTGTATTTAAAACTGGTTAACTGCAAGACATGCCTCGAAGTGGTGCTGAAGGAGTGGAAACTTATACTCAAAACATAAGACGTCAGATTATACCGCAATAGAAGGCTGAGTCGGAGATTTCGCCATATCTCGTTTTACGCAGGCTCGCGAACTTGTCCAATCCATCTACACTAAAACTAACACTCGTTTTATTCGCTTGATTTTCAATAGCTTTGATGTGATTCCACCCAATGGTTTTGGGTCATCGAAATACGGATATTTTATGTGGCAAACATTTCTGGTTTTTAAGCATGATTGGGAGATTTCGCCGTGGACCCGTTAACGCAAGGATTGGTTGGGGCTTCATTGTCTCTTGCGGTAAGCAAAAAACAACACTTGGTGGCGGCAGGTGTCCTTGGAATTCTTGCTGGTATGGCTCCAGATTTGGACATATTGATTCGCTCTTCCAATGATCCGCTGCTGTTTTTGCAATATCACCGACAGTTCACCCACTCGTTGCTGTTTATTCCTATTGGCAGCTTGCTCTGTGCTTTAGTTCTCTATCCACTTTTTGCTAAAAGGCTTGGTTTATCGTTCACACAAAGCTGGTGGTATTGTGCACTTGGCTACGCCACACACGGTTTATTGGATGCGTGTACAAGTTACGGAACTCAGCTTTTGTGGCCGTTTACCAACGAGCGGTATGCGTGGAATACCGTTTCTGTTATTGATCCTGCCTTCACGCTTCCTGTTTTAATAGGCGTCGTGTTTGTTTTGCTGAAACGTAACTCTTGGTATGCACGAATCGCGATAGTTTGGGCGTTTGCTTATCTTACGTTCGGCATGATTCAAAGAGACAGGGCAGAAGAAGCAGGATGGGAGTTTGCACAAGTAAGGCAACATGCTCCAGTGCGCTTAGAGGCCAAACCTACGTTCGCGAATAGTTTGGTTTGGAAAGTCATCTACGAAGCCGAGGGCCGTTATTACGTGGATGCCATAAGAGTAGGGGCTGCGACAAAAATCTATTCTGGAGAGTCGGTTGCCAAACTGGACATCGGTAAAGACTTCCCTTGGTTAAGCTCAACATCGCAGCAGGCCTTAGATATTGAGCGATTTCGTTGGTTCTCTGATGGCTTTGTCGCGCGTGACCCAGACGATGAAAGGCGTATTATAGACGTGCGTTACTCAATGGTTCCAAACCAAATAAAAGCCTTGTGGGGCATTGAGCTTTCACCATCTGCTGATGAAAACACCCATGTGGCCTACACGACACATCGAGATACTTCGCAAGAATCAAGACAAACATTTATCGATATGCTGAAAGGCAAGGACTGAGTGTGACTCAAGAGTAATTAAGCGCACTGAAAGTCGTTAATCAATGTTGGCTTTTTGGAGAAGAAAATTTTACTAAACAAGGATTTGTATTCCCAGCCCAGAGACAGCAGGCTCTTCGCTAGGTTCTTGTTTTCAATGATGGCAACTTCAACACCTTGATAGTGATACGGGTTGTTTCTTACGTAGTTGATAAACGCGGTTAAAACCCCTTGGCCACGTACCGAAGGATCAAAGTTGATTGACACAATGGAAAAGCGCTGACTCCCCACAGGACAACGGACAAAGCAGTAACCCAACGGGTGAGTAATGGTTTCTGAAAACTCAGGGAAAGGGCGAGATTCGAAGTCCTTAGATAACTCATCGTATTGCTTACAGAGGTAATGAAAGAGTTGTTTCGCGTCGTTGTTCATAATGTTGTTGCTTTGTATTACTGGATTTCACAGTAATTTTAACCACAGCTTGCACCACAAAATGCGGTGAACTTTTTCCAGATTGATTTCCTCTTTTTGAAAGTTATGTAATTTCAAATGAAGATTTATGGTTTCTATATGGAATAGAAAAAGCAGAACTTGCTACTCTGAAATTGAAAGAGTTAGAAAGTAAAATAGTAAGAAGAGACAGTAATAGATAGAAGCAAAGGCCACGGCTTGATGGAACTAAATATGACGAAAGGTACGGCACCCATTCTTTATTCTTTGCACAATTGCCCCTACGCGATTCGTGCAAGATTTGCGTTGCTCAAAGCCCAGCAATGCGTGCTTATTCGTTCTATCAAGCTCGATAACAAGCCATCAGAAATGCTAGAGGTATCGCCGAAGGGCAGTGTGCCAATATTAGTGATCCCCAACCGCCCTCCAATAGAGACTACGCAGCAAAAACAGATACTTGAAGAAAGCTTAGACATTATGGTTTGGGCGCTTTCTGAGTGTGACCCGAATGATCTTTTGGATAGCGGTCATCCAGAATCATTACCTAAAATGCTCGAAGTGATAGGAGAGTTTGAATCGCACTTTGTACCCGCGATGAACGCCTTTGGTTGTGCGAAGCGTTACCATGAAGATAATGCAGATGAACTTCGTAAAGAGTGTGAAGGGGAACTCATCAAGCTTGAGTCTCTTTTAACGCAGCATTCCTTTTTGTTTTCGGAACGAGAAAGTCTGGTCGATATTGCTATTCTGCCTTTCATCCGTAAGTACGCCCGCATCGATAAACAGTGGTTTAGGCAAAGTCCTTACCCAAAACTAAAAGCGTGGCTGAATAGTTATATTCAAAGTCCTCAGTTTTCCAAAGTGATGAAAAACTATGACTTGTGGTTAGACGCTCGGGAAGAGCAATACTTTGGCAATTAAGGCTATTCTTAAGGCTATTTGGGCGGAATCATCTAGCACATCTTCACATTTGCAATATTAGCTTACTGCCTCATCCATTGACGATCACACCTACGACGCGCATCCTTTTACGTTCACTCAGGGCCAAGGCTCTTATTTCACAAACAACTCGATAGCTGCGTTTAGTGCGCAGTATTTGAATTTAAAAGGTAGCGCGTATGAACAAGATTATTATGTTGGTGATGGGGCTGCTTTTTACCAGTCGGTTGTTTGCAAGTATTGTCCCTCACGCAAGCCAACTTGAACACGATGCGCCCATTCTTCTTCGCTCTGTGTTGCTTGTCGGTGTCGCAGGCTTCCTGATCTGGAAAGCGGTTCAGTACTTCCAGAAAAGCAAATCCTCAGAGTAACGCGCTGCTACTGGACTTTATCTGCACATCCAAACAAATAAAAAGTGGTAATTGAAATCACAGCCCTTAGAATGCGCAAACTAAAAGTTAATAACTGATGTAGAGTGATTTTATGCTTCGTGATTACACATTCGATTGTCTTGTGACTATGCCGCGCCATGAATTGGAAGAGTTTAGTGCTCGCATGATCAGTAAAATGGTGCCAGAAGATGTGATGAACGAGCTGTTTACCTTCGACCAAGAAGAAGTAGACAGTGAAGACCGCATGTTGTCAGCGCGCCTAGATGCGATGTTACGCATGACCGCAATCGCACTAAGTGAAATTCAGCAAGCGTTTGATGATTCTGACAACGCGAAGCAGAACAGCGAACGTATGACGCGTCTTGTACTTTGGCACTTCTACGCAATTTCATTCCGTCTAGAAGAAGCCATCACACTTGAAACGCACTGTGAGCAAGTAGAAAAGCTGCTACAAAACACACCGACAGACGTATTTGCATGGGTGAAGACGCTAACAGAGCTTCTACACACTTACGCGGAAATCAACGCGAAGGAAAACCCAGAAGGCTAAGTCCTACGCGGGATCAAAAGTACAGCATGAAAGGCGAGCCAATTGGTTCGCCTTTTTCGTTTTAATCCGAGATGGTTGTTACGTGTTTTTAGCTCAAAGTGACGGCAATAGAACACCCAAGTTGTGAACTAATGCAATGCATTAACGTTGTGCTTAACAAGGAAAGCCGTCACCATGAAAAACGAACTAGACGAGCGAGCACGAGAGGAATATGGCCAAAATCTATTTTGTTTGTGGTTTTATCGGTTCGGGTAAGACGACGTATTCAAAAGCGCTTGCAGAAAAGCATTCAGCGTTTCGTTTCTCCATCGATGAATGGATGATCCCTATATATGGAGAGCATATGGAACGTGACGTTTTCGATAGCCGCTTAGCGACACTTCAGGGGCTATTCAAAGACTCAGCACTGCAGCTGTTCTCTCTTGATGTTCCAGTCATATTTGATTTCGGTTTTTGGCGCAAAACAGATAGAGAAGCCATTGTCGATTGGGCGTCGAGCATTGGAGTGGACAGTGAAGTGCATTATCTCGATGTGCCTTTCGAAACTTGCCAACAAAGAGCATTGTCACGTAACGCGAAATTAGATGGAAATTCGTATCACATGTCGCCAGAAATGTTGGATTTGTTTTGGTCTTGGTTTGAGGTTCCAACATCAAATGAAAATGTACTTTGGGTTAAATAAACAAACTCATCCCAAATCGTCACTCCATGTTTTCCATTGACATAACCGTTTACTCGATCAGCCTTTCTCGTTTCTCGTTTCTCGTTTCTCGTTTCTCGTTTCTCGTTTCTCGTTTCTCGTTTCTCGTTTCTCGCCCAAATAACCACATATACTAGGGGGTAGTATTATATACTGGAGGGGAGTATAGTTTTTAAAAAACATAACTCACTGGGAAGTGTCACTGTATGAAAGACGTAAAGGGTGTTTTTCGCAACCTAGAAAAAATGCTGCAGAACGCGAATTGGTTTGAAGATGGTTGGGAAATTTATAACCGAGGAGAGTACCTGCAGCTGTATAAGCAAAACTGGTTCAACGAAAACCAAGGTGGTGTGCATTTCGAAACGTATATCGAAGGGCCTCAAGTGAAGCAAAAAGCGTTTCCGATTTGTATGCATGCGGAAGAAGACTGCCCATCTCAAGCTGAATTTGTACGTCAATTCAAAGAGCTAGAAGGGAGCCGTATTGCTGGTTGGAAAGGGTACAAGACACTGGATAACAGCTATGGCATTTGCCAGCGAACCCTGCCGCTCAACTTTAAAAACCTAGAACAACGTTTGTTTGAAGAGTTCAACCGACTGCGTGCACTAGAGGCAAGCATCGACAAAGTGCTGGATAGGTTATAAATGAAAAAGCAGAAAAGCCCTTGTATTGAGGTATGTGATTTTTCCCATAGCAAAGGGTGGTGCGCTGGGTGCGGAAGAACTCGAGAAGAATGTAAGGCTTGGAAATCGATGAAGCCTTACGCCATCAATGCTCTCAAAAAAGATCTGCAAAAAAGAATGTCTCAAATGAAAGCTCAGTAATACTGGGCTTTATTTAATGTATGAGTCGATAACTTTAATCACCACGTCCATATCTGCTTCTCGTTGTTCTTTGTTTTCTTCTAGAACAAGGTGCTCATGTAAATGGCCTTTGATGACCTCTTTCATCAAACCGTTTACCGCGCCTCGAATCGCGGCGATCTGCTGCAATACGTCCTGGCACTCTTGCTCTTCATCTAACATCTTTTTAAGACCATTGACCTGACCTTGTATCTTGCTGACTCGGGCCGTTAGCTTTTTCTTATCTTTGGCTGTATGTGACATAGCATCTGTACTCAATGTAATTGGCAGGAGAGAGGAGTTAGTCGGTAATGTAGCACCGAATTTATACTGGGGGGTAGTGTTTATACTAACGGGGGTATATTTGCGATGAATTGTTTTAAAACAAAGCCCGCTGATTTCAGCGGGCTTTATGGAAGGTTACTCTAGGTGCTTAAACTGCAACGCGACAAGGCGCTGATAGAGTTCACAGCTTTGCATTAACGACTGATGGTTGCCAAGGTCAATCAACTCGCCGCCGTCTAACACCGCAATTTTATCGGCATGCTGGATGGTTGAAAGTCGGTGAGCAATGATCAGTGTGGTACGGTCTTTCATTAATGCTTCAAGTGCTTGTTGAACATGGTGTTCACTCTCACTGTCCAGTGCGCTGGTGGCCTCATCAAGCAAAAGGATTTTTGGATCTTTCAGAATTGCACGAGCAATCGCGATGCGTTGTTTTTGACCACCAGACAATCTCACCCCACGTTCACCCAAAAAGCTATGGTAACCGTCCGGTAGCTTTTCAATAAACTCATGCGCGTGTGCTTTCTTCGCCGCTTCAATCACTTGTTCGTCAGTCGCGTCTGGATTGCCGTAACGAATGTTGTGGAACACATCGTGGCTAAACAGAGCTGGTTGTTGTGGAACCAATGCCATTTGACGACGAAGATCATTCGGATCGAACTGTCGAATGTCTTCTCCACCAAACAATACTTGGCCTTGTTGTGGGTCGTAGAAGCGTTGTAGCAATTCGAATAAGGTCGTTTTTCCAGCGCCAGAAGGGCCAACTAAAGCCAACACCTTACCTTTCTCGGCGGTCAGGTTTAACCCTTTGATAGCGGGTTGGTCGGGGCGAGAAGGGTAGTTGAAGTTCACTGAATCAAACGTCACTTCCGCTGGCATATCATCGGTAATAGGGAGGTGATTGCTTGGTGCGCTGATGTCACTTTCTACTTGAAGGATCTCAATCAACCGTTCTGTTGCACCGGCGGCTCTTTGTAGTTCCCCCATGACTTCGGAAATCGTTGCCATAGAAGACGCAACCATGATGGCGTAGAACACAAATGCCGCTAGATCGCCAGCAGACATCTTGCCGTGAATCACATCACTGCCACCAACCCAAAGCATGCCAGCAATGGCGCTGAACACGATAACGATAACGCCAGAAATCAGAATCGCGCGCTGTTTTACTCGCTGTCTGCCAACTTCATAAGCTTTTTCTACCTCGACAGCAAACGCCGCGCGTTCATGCTGCTCTGAGCTAAAGCTTTGAACCGTTTTGATGTGCTCAATCGCTTCACCTGCGTAGCTGCCGACGTCGGCCATGGTGTCTTGGCTTTGGCGTGATAGGGCACGTACTCGTCTTCCATAAACCAAAATAGGAACCAGTACGAACGGCACAGAAGCCAGCACAATCAAAGTGAGCTTAAAGTTTGTTGCGAACAACATGATGATCGCACCAATACACATAAGCGCACTGCGCATCGCCATAGAAAACGACGACCCAATAATGCTTTGCAGCAACGTCGTGTCAGTGGTGAGGCGAGACATAATATCGCCGCTACTATTGGTCTCAAAATAACTAGGATGCAGCGTAATCACATGGTTAAACACCGCAAGACGAATGTCTGCGCTGACGCGTTCGCCCACGGAAGAAACCAGATAGAAACGGAAGAACGTCCCCACCGCGATACACAGCGTCACACCGACGATAAATTGAATCGCATTGGTGAGTTCTTGCAGCGATTGCTGAGCAAAGCCTTGGTCTATAAGAATGCGCACGCCGTAACCGACGGACAGCGTTAGGCTAGCTGTGGCGATAAGGGCAACTAAGGCAGCAGCAACGCGCCATTTATAAGGTGAAACGAAGGTGTTGAGTTTAAGAAGAATGCCGAGATTTTTATTATTTTTACTGCTCATGAGTGGCTCACAAAGCGTTATAGGTACTTGGCATAGTAAGCGACTTTGGTACGTGAAACCAGTGGTGAGTCAGTTTCGATAACAGAGTGATCCTTCTGGCAAGGCATTCAGCTCGATGGAACCTAATTTCTCACTTTTTGTTATTGGCATATGCTAATTACAGGGCATAAAGTGAATGCCTCAAATAGATAAAGGAATTCACCATGTCAGTCGCTCGCCAAGTTTAACGCTTCTTTTCTTTGTTCTCTTTACTCATTCTGTTTTGTTCCACAGACAATCTCAAACTCAGAGGTCTTTATGTCTATTCACGCTCCTAGAAACCACCAACATTGCGCAGTCTGCTGCCAGCCGTTTTTCAACGCGCACGATACGATTCAATTTACGGCAATGCCGAGTGGTGGCGTGCAAGGGCAAATCGTGCCGACAGAAAAGGTTCAAGGTTATGAAGGCGTGATGCAAGGCGGTGCCATCAGTGCGCTGCACGATACTGCTATGACACACTGTCTTTTCGCCCAAGATATCTGCGCAATGACGGCTAAGCTAGAGGTGCGCTTTATCAAACCTATCCCTCTCAATAGTTCAATCCGAGTGGAAGCGCATTGCATCAAGAGTAAGCGAGGCATGTATTTGCTAGAAAGCGAAATCTATGTTGGTGAGCAGTGCTACTCAAAGGCTGAAGCCAAGTTTATGCAGCAGGCTGTTGAGGTCTAATATTGCTTACTTTTTGAGTACAGCAGTGAGCCACGAGAAGAGTTTAAAAGGAAAGGTTGTTACGGAAGGGAAAGGGAAGTGAGTCAACCTATTTGGTCAACTCACATTCTTTGCTATCGGCGTAGTGAGTAAAGAACCTAAACAGCGATGCAGTTAATCCACATACGCCACGGAGCTTGGTTCTTTATAAATACAGTCTACTTTTGTCACACTGCCACTCGAGTCTTGATATTGAGCATAGACGACCCATAGGCCATTGGTTCGCGCGCCCATTACCGTAACCCGAGTATTTTCACCATAAGTTGTATTGTCCGTGCCAGATCCTCTACCAAAAGAGACTTGGAACTCCTTCTGGACAGCACGTTGTACTTCCATGCCGTTAAAGTCCCCCTTTGGCTGAACATGCAAAAACTCAAGCCCACCTCCTTTTCCTTTACGGATTGCAAAGGTACAACCGGTCAATTGAGTGGTTACCAAGTAGTCAGCAGCATCATAATGGGTGACTTTAGAAATGGAGTCGGGTTTAAGTTGTTCAAAAGGAGAAACGGGGATATGAATACATTGAAGTGCTTTCGCGTTTTTAACTAACGATTTTGGACCAAGGCGGAAACGCATCTCCTTCATCTTTACCCCCTGATTTATCCCGAAAGCGGTATCGCCATGGCTATACAAGTAAAACCTCATAGCACCTTTCGATTGGCCCGCGCTGGTAATGGATAGTGGGAAGCGAAGTAAAAACTCCTCTAAATCTCGGTCTAAAACCTGAACAGCCTGATCTAACGTTTGTGGCATAACACAGTCCTTTGTTGTTATTTATAGAATGCGTGGAATCTTATTGATTATAGTTCACAGGCATAAGCATATATGAACATATCGAATCCAATGAAATTTCTTGTTCTTTCATCACGAGAACATGATATTGCTCGGAAGTGAGCACTGGTAATGTTGACTAAGTCGTCCGTTAGCAAAAAGATAACGTCGCTTCGCCATGTAATAACAGAAAGGTGAACCAAACCGTTCACCTTCATACTTTTATTGGTTGCTGATCCAACCTTAATCGATCATCGAGCTTAACGTAGGACTCAACTCTGGGGCTTGTGAGCGGTTTTTATTTGCTCGAAAAGCTCTTCGGCCTCCGCCGTCAGCAATGAGTAGGTATGTATATCACCACGTCTTTGCGCTTGCATCGCTTGTTCAAGCAGCATTGAGTGGCGCTTTTTGAGTTTCTTGACAGAATTGTTTTTGAAGAAAGAAAACATAAATAAATCCTTTACTTAGAACCTCCCTTTATTACGCGTTTTGTCTGCTTTTGGTTCAAACCATTAACACCGCACTATTGTTTAGTTACGTCTTTCTTTTGTTCAACCTTCCGCCAAAGATGACGGTTTTCGACTCATTGATTAAAGGGCTCTGGGGACAGTTTTGACTCACTTTGCCATACAAAAACTTATCTGAATTCATGTGGCTAATTGTTTGTTGTTTATATCGTTATTTTACATATGAACTACAAGGCATTATTGGCGAAATGAGGAGCGATCTTTTTTGAGTCAATAGTAAATAACGGTCAGGTCATGAAAATAAAGACTTCAAAGATGAAGGATGTGATGTTGTAAGAGTATTTCAAAATGTTTCCGTTGTTACACCTTGTAACATTGGTGCGTTGTCGGTATGGTTCGTCCCCTCAAAAAATAGACTTTTACGCTCAACTTAAAGGAAGAACTATAATGATTTCTAATGATGCGGTAATCATGGGCATGCTCGCTGTCATTCTCGGCGCTATCTTTATCACGGAAAGCAGCCAAAACAGCGCACTAAAAAGATTCTATTCGATCATTCCGGGTCTTTTACTCTGTTACTTTGTTCCTTCATTGCTAAACAGTTTCGGTATCATTGATGCGTCGAACTCTAAACTGTACTTCGTAGCAAGCCGCTACCTATTGCCAGCAGCGTTGGTGCTTTTGATCATTTCTGCTGATCTGCGCAAAATCATTGGTCTTGGCCCGAAAGCGGTCATCATGTTCTTGACCGGTACGGCAGGGATTATCATCGGTGGTCCTCTGGCGATTCTGATTATCGACCAAGTTTCTCCGGATCTCGTTTCTGGTGATGTATGGCGTGGCCTAACTACGGTTGCTGGTTCTTGGATCGGTGGCGGTGCAAACCAAGCCGCAATGAAAGAAGTCTTCGAGGTAAACGACGAACTGTTCTCGGCAATGATTACGGTTGACGTTATTTGTGCCAACGTTTGGATGGCAATCCTATTGATTATGGTTGGCCGTCAGAAGAAGGTAGACGCATGGCTTAAAGCGGATACATCGTCAATCGAAGAGCTAAAAGAAACCGTTTCTAAGTACCAAGAAGAAAACGATCGTCCAACCACAACAACCGACCTCGTTAAAATTGCTTCGATTGCGTTTGGTCTTACCGGTCTCGCGCATTACTTTGCCGATATGATCGCGCCGTGGATTTCGACTAACGCTCCAGAACTGGCGAAATACAGCCTGACTTCGGGGTTCTTCTGGCTAATCGTATTGGTAACGACATTTGCGCTTGTTGCTTCTTGCTTTAAATCGACACGCAGTCTTGAGCACGGTGGGGCATCTAAAGTAGGTTCAACCTTCATCTACATCCTTGTTGCAACGATTGGTATGCAGATGGACGTAACGGCAATCTTCGACAACCCAGGTTACTTCTTTATCGGCATCGTTTGGTTAACCATCCATGCTGTATTAATGATTGCTGTGGCGAAACTGATTCGTGCGCCACTGTTCTTTATGGCGGTAGGTAGCCAAGCGAACGTTGGTGGTGCTGCATCTGCGCCTGTTGTTGCGGCAGCATTCCACCCAGCACTAGCACCAGTTGGTATTCTAATGGCCGTTCTTGGTTATGCGTTAGGTACATACGGCGCATACATCAGTGGTCTACTAATGCAGTTGGCTGCGGGTCAATAATTTAACCTCGCGATTCAATCTAACGATACCTAAAGAAAAGTCCGGCATAGGAGCAACCATGCCGGACTTTTTGTATCTAGTTTGCTTGGTTTAATTAGTAATGGTATCGGTGATTTAGCGACATTTATTTGCGTCGGTTATAGAAATAAACCTCTGAGGCATACCCAGAAAATGCATCGCGAAAATGCAGTTTACGCCTCCGTATTAACAAGTTACATTGTTGAAGCTTTGATTCAAAGGACAGAACAATGAGTGCCCACCTAAAACAGCTTTGTCATACCCATCTCCCTGGTAATAAAGAAGATTCTCCAGCCGAACACTTTGCGAAAATGGCAAAGTGGTGCGAGGAAAACAACGTCAATCACGATGTCTACGGCGAGGGAGAGACGATTCAAGCGTTCGAGCAAAAGGTTGCCGATCTGCTGGGTTACGAGGCAGGGCTTTTTGTTGTAACAGGGACGATGACACAGCCAACAGTGCTCGAAATTGTCACAAGACAAAAGCGTAATCCTATTGTCGCCATGCACGCATCTAGCCATATTCCAGTGCATGAAAAACAAGGTTATCAGCTTCAACATCGCTTTAATATTCTGCCAGTAGGGAATCCTTACCAAACATGGAAGCTTGAAGATCTCACTGCGTGGCCGGATGAAATCGCAGCCGTTCTTTATGAACTCCCGATGCGTGAAATTGGTGGTCAGCTACCTTCATGGCATGAACTGGAAGAAATCAAAGCGTACTGCGCCGAAAATGACATTCATCTCCACATGGATGGAGCAAGACTATGGGAAACCGCAGCGTACTATCAGAAAGAATACCGTGAGATCGCCGCTGGTTTTGATACGACCTATGTTTCACTTTACAAAGGCATCAACGGCATGGGCGGATCTATACTGCTTGGCTCAAAGTCGTTCATTGAAGTGGCTTCAATGTGGATGAAGCGGCAAGGTGGCAACCTGTATCACAGAACACCTTATGTGGTGTCTGCGGCAATGCAATTTGATGAAAGGTTGTCACAAATGCCGGCTCTGTTTGAGCGAACAAAACAGCTCTACAAAATCATTGAAGAGTTCCCGTCTTTAGCGGTAAGACCAACTCAGCCTCAAGCAAACATGTTGCACCTTATCCTGCCATTTAGCTGCGAAGAGCTGAAAGAACTCCAACACACGTTTGCCACGGAAAAGGGCATTTGGTTTGGTAACCCGCAAGTCACGGCACATCCAAATCAATCCATTATTGAATGGTATGTTGGCGACTACCTGCTCAACCTTGATGATGACGAATTAAGGTCATTTTTCAATCAGTTACTCGGTAATAAGGCATAAACTTATCAATATGCGAGCTTATTAACACGTCACTGGCGTTACTTCATGTATTCTGAGGTCAAGCGAACAAGAGGATTTTATCAATGTCAAAAAGCTCCAAGCTTCACAATGAAGATAAACTGGTTAAAAAGGCACTAGAGATTGCCGGAAAGATGGCAAAGATGCAGGGCTTTGACCTTCCTCAGTCACCACAACCAGTAAGAGTAAAAGCGATTTACCTGTTCTTGGTTGATGCTAAACAGATCACGCCACTACCGGATAGCAAATTAGATGGCGCAAACATTAAACACAGACTGGCACTTTGGATTCACAGTGCGTTGCCTGACAACGACCCTCTAAAATAGAAAACCTGAAGAAATAACAACGATTATTCATTAACAAGGCGAGCCAAATGGTTCGCCTTGTTTGATCTAGGCGTCAATAGCCGTTGGGATTGTCAATCACATAGACCCAACCACCATCCACATAGTGCATCACCTCTAATGCTGTTCCTTGAATGTTGTTACCTTGCGAAGCGTTCAATATTTCCCAATCAGATCGCACCATGGCAATGTCGTCATTAATGTGAATAGAAACGCTTTTGGTGAGCATGTCTACATCGCCATTCATGTAGCCTTTCAATACCTGCTTAATTTCTTCTCTGCCTTTGGCTTGATTGCCTTTTTTATCTAAAACAAATACGGCGTCTGGGTGAAAAAGCGTACCTAATCCATCCAAATCTTTCTTTGCAAAATACTGCCCAAATAACGCATGTAACTCAGAAGGTGTTTGTGGTTTTGAATAAAGAGCCTCAGCGTGTAAGCCAAGGGAGAGAAAAGAGATAAACAGTAAAACGTAACGCATAACTTCATCCTTTTGATATTGGCTTAGGTCGCAGTTGTGCCTCCGCCTTGTTGTGTTTTCACAATAGATAAGTCGGTTACAATTTAAAATTAGCTTCCTAAAGGTAACTAGTTACGCCTAGGTAACTATTGGTCTGCTAGGTCGCGTTTGATTACACTTACTTAGCAAAGAATGAATTGGGAAAGGACGATGCCGACGAAAGTAAATCATCGAGTACAGCCAGATGGCTATTGCAGTGTCGATAAATATTTAACTTTGATATCGACAAAGTGGACAGCGCACATCGTATGGTTGCTCGGGCAACAAGAAGAGATGCGATTCGGTCAAATTCGCAAACAATTAGCGCTGGTCTCAAGCAAAGTGCTTACAGAGCGTTTGAAGCTGTTGTCTGAGCATGGATTTGTGTGGCGGAAACAACAAGACACCATTCCTGTTACTGTGAATTATGGGCTAACCCAAAAAGGTAAAGAGCTTGCTGGCGTCGTTGAACTCATTGTCCAAAAAGCCGATGACTGGGACGCCTAGTAGGCGGTTTATCGTACCGTCGTCGTCTTTCGGTATCATTGATTTACAAAACAGAATCAAAAGGACTAAAGATAAGTCCCGAGAAGCGCTACAATGCACGCGTTGCGAGAGTGCAACCAAGATTACTCATTTACAGAAGCCTTGAAGTAACCATACATGTCTAAAGATTTCGAATTCACTACAGAATACACACTCGACAAACCTTTCTTTGCCGAGTGTTATGATCAAACTAGCCAGCCAGTTAAGTTCCCACAAGCGTACCTAAAAGGGATACTGTTTCTTATCTTTGGTGTGGTCTTATTGGAGTTTGAACTACTACCTAACGGTTATGTGGGTTGGTTCTTTATCGTATTGAGTGTGATTGAAGCGTTCAGCGTGTACTGCAAGCGAACGTGGTGGCTATGGCGTCAAACCATCAGCTCAAGCCGTGGCAGTAAAGTGGTGTTTGAAGTGAATGCAGACGGAGTGCGCTACAAAAGCGGTAAAGTTGACCGCAGCCTCGCGTGGAATGAAATCGACCAACTCGAACAAACCGATTTGGGCTTTATCCTTCATCTTGGTAAACAACGCCAATACATCAGCAAATCTTGCTTAAACGAAGAAGTGATTGCGTTTATGGTAGAGCAGCACGCGGCATTGAAAGCGATCTAAAAAATTCTTACTTACAAAAGAGGCGAACCAATGGGTTCGCCTTTTTTGATCTTGGTGACCAACCAACATACTTGTTCCTACTAGCCAAGTGAAACTAAGAATCTAATAAAGCGCGCCTCCAAACTTTCGATAAGCGGCGCTGAGAGAAGGCAACATTGTGTTATTGCAAACGACCAATGTTCACATTAATTGCTGATTTAATTGAGTGTTTTGCTTACTACCGATGGCCTTGAAGCGCGGGCTTAATGAAGGACTTGTAAACCAATCGCTACATTAGTTGATCTCACTCTGAATTGAGGGGAATTCACTAAAGATGTTTACGCAGAAATAAGAATTGTTCAATTTGTATTCATATCGTTGCACATGTGACATCCACAAAGGTGCAGCGAGTAATGAACCATATAGTTTACCTAGGAAACAATGTTGTAGAGCGAAGAAATATTGAGAAGACTCTCACCGAGCATGGGTACTCCGTTATTAATTTTCGATACTTGCCGGAAATCACTAACCCCCTAGCTTTAGTGATTGTCTCAAGAGACGATAAAACTTCGACGGCAGAAGTTGGTTGGTCTAGTGAAGAAATACAAAACCCGATATTAACGATAAGCCATGCACTATCGCCTTCGAAAACCATGTTTCAACCTGAATTGAAAGAGTGGGAGATAACCCGCAGCAGAAGCTTACCTACGCCAGTTCACTTTGATTTGCTGTGCCACGAAAACTGGATAAACGCCTGTCAAAAGGCCCAACATGAACCCAGTTATGATCACAACGTTCTGATGGTTCAAAGAGCTTGCCATTATATAGAGACACACATCGACGACAATTTCACACTCAAGCAAATTGCGGATTATGTTGGCACCAATCGAACCTATTTAACTCGGATGTTTAAAGACGTGATGGGGATAACCGTCTTCAATTGGATCAAGAAACTCAGAATGCTAAAAGCTGCCTCACTGCTACACGAAACGAAAAACTCCGTCACAGACATCGCGCTCGATGTAGGAATAAGGCAGGTATCTAATTTCTCGAAAATGTTCAAAAGCTATTCAGGTGTTGCCCCCAATCAATTTAGAAAATCCTTATAACCTAAACATAGACACTTACTCATTCTCTAGTGTGGCTTGTTTCGTGGAGACTCGGATAACCGGTGAATCAAATGGCAAGGTATGGCTAACAGCATACTGGTGATGAACCTTTGGCTCACTGAGCGGTGCACTAGCCAATGATGTCATCCAGTAGTGAAGAAAAGGGGTAAAGTGCTCGTCTCCTGCGGACTCTTTATCCGCCTCACACGCCGCAGAAAACAACGTTGTGGTGGCGGTTGAATGGGTCATAACAGAATCTTGAAAACCGCCACTGTAACATTGCCCCATAACAACAACGAGTGAATGATAAGAAGGTAGCTGGCCAAGCAAGTGACCGAATAGCTCTGCGCCAATTGCCGGATGCTTTAACGCACAGCTCAATTCAGATTCCGTATTAGGTTCTTCCATTTCTTTTGCCAAATACAACTCTCTGCGAGAGCCATGTCCAGAAGTCATCACATACAACATATCTTCACTTGAGAGCATGAGCCTAAGTTTAGAGAACGTCTGCTTCAGTGTTTGTGGCGTCGCCTCACCACGAATATCAATGGTTAGCCTAGTGTTGTCCTGATAATACAGCGGAGCAGAGTGAAGGTATTTGAAATCCATGAGATCAAAATGCATCGCCCCGTTGTAATAGAGGACGAAGATGTTCTGCGGAGGGATATTACATTCATTAGTTAGCGTTCGATAGCAGTGTTCCAAATCGTTCAAGTGACGCAGCTCCGAACGCCCAGCAACTAACAAAGCATATTTTTTCATGATTTACTCCTACGGCAAAAGCCCCACATCCAAGGTGGGGCGTCATTGAATTAACAACTCAATGGTTCGCTACAACAGAACCTTTTTAGCCACTGAAATCGCAGCTTGTCCAAGTGGTGAGTTAATCGCGCTTCCCACCGTTTTAACCACCGAACCCGCCGTTGAAACAAGGTTCGTTAACCAGTTATTGGTTGGGTGGTACATGGCGTTAAAGTCACTTCCTTTGCTCCATAACCCAGTGTGGTAATCCCAAGTCACTTCACGGTTCGAAGTGTGGTCTTCATACTCGATGACTGCAGCGTTGCCCTTTAATGTCGTAATGGCATAGTTGCGGTCAAAAATGTCATCGGCTGTAAAGTATAGAAGGTATTTGTTCAATGGCATCACTTCCAGTGTCGAGCGCCCAGGGATAGGGGCCGCGCAAACGTGAGAAACATTTTCGCCACCGTATACTGAATAGCCCACCGTCGTTTCATCGCCTTTGTTAACGAACGAAAACGTTTCTGAATCTGACACATGATCAGGCTCTATGACGGTTACCGAAGCGTTGTCTTCAGCAATCTCGAACGTGTCGCCCAAATTGATGTTACGTGAAGTCGTCGCATCAATACGTGTACCGGATATCAGTGACGATTTGGTAATGAAGCCGATGAGTTTCTGATGCAGTTCGATACGGTTTTGTTCAAACAGATCTTCATGAGAGATCTTAGCCACCACCGAATTAGTCAGGCTGTCGGGATTATTAGATGCCGTGCCTTGCATGATGATCAAGTTGAGTTTTTGCTTTTGAACTCTTTTAAGAGTATCGCTGCACAGGTTAACCACTAAATGTTTACTAACTGACATTGTATTTCCTTATTAGGTTGTTGGTTCACCTTTAAATTAGGACAACAATTACGGCGAGATTTATATTTGCGTAAATAAATACAAATTAATTTATGAAATAGAGCAGCTCGAATTGTGAAGTGGATAAACAAAGCAAGTATGTTGCAAGACCTACCAAGTAAAGAAGTGCTCACGTGTTGGAGGGAAGAGCGCTTTATCACAAGCAAGCTAACCAGTCTTACTTAGTTCCGCTGTACGCCTTTTAAATACGTGAGGTTTGAGGTTTATGGATTAGCTTCAATTCGAGCTTACGAACTGAACCACTACACTCGGTGTTTCAGCTGGGTCATTCCAGCGAGCCTAGGAATCTAAGACAGCGCGCTGCGGAGTTAGTATTTAAAGTAAAGTCTCACTTAAAATGAATTAATGGAATGGCACCATTGGATACATGACTTATTGCTATCTGACGACCAAGATATCGAGCGTATCAAAATCTCTTACCTCGGCGAAGGTAAGTATGCCGCTGAATTAGATGTGCGTTTGCACGGCGACTTTAAGGATGGTTCGTTTACTGATCTCACCGTAGCCCAACGTTGGGTGATGTACGAATCAGAACAGTTCGATCACCCAATGATTGAGAGCTACGTTGCGGTGGTGAAGAGCAATAACCTGATTGGTAACTAAGGAAGATAGGAACAACCTATTCGTGATTAGCTTTGGTTTGACACCCTAAATGTCTCCGTCCCAAGTCAGTTAACTTATTCAATAATGAAAAGGCGAACCAAGCGGTTCGCCTTTTTCGATCTTGAAGCTCGGTGTTTAGTGGGATACTCAAATTCAGACTCAAAAGCTGAACCACTACACTCGGCGCTTAAGGTGGGTCATTCCAGCGAGCCTAGGCGAGACTAGGAATCTCAAGCTGCATGTCGTGAGCTATAAAAGTGGTAAATTCATTCACTGCTTACGCATTCCATCTTAAACGATAGACGCAACGTATAGTGAAAATACTATACTTTGCGGGTCCTTAAACTGTTTGTTTAGTGTATTTAACCTTTAGGTGGAAAAGGATCATTGCCATGACTATCCTTAGCAGCAATCCGCCCGTCCTTGTTATGAATGACTAATTCTGTTTGTTGATTCTGGCTAATCGTCCTAGCTCGTTCAATTGCCTCTTGCTTAGTATTAAAGTGACCTGAAGATCTTTGACCACCACTTTGCTTTATGTCCCAACCACCATTTGAATTTGGAACTACATGCGTACTCTTTGCCATATTGGTTAACCTTTACGATATTCAGTATGGGAGCATCTAGGGCAAGGAGGTAACGTATCTGTGTAGTCATCTAGAACAACTCGTTGACCACATTTCTTGCAAGTGTATGGACCTTTTCCCGGTTTCTCACCTGTTGTTGGCATAATTGTATCTCCGTTAGCAATTTATAAAAAAGACAAACATAACTAAATACAATCAATTAGTTACGAAATAATTATGCAACCATACTGATATTGAATGTGTGAGGTTACTCAGAGACTTCGCTAACTCTTAAAAAGTTGTTATAAAAAGAAAGGCAGGCTTGTGTGCTCACTCTTTCGTGCCTTAAGGTGCGGGGTTTATACAAGTTCTAACTTAGACTCTAGGTTAGAAGCACTACACTTGGAGTTTTTATTACAGTCATTCTACCCAACCTCGGAATCTACTTACCACGTAAATAGTCGTTGTGTAATTGCGGGCATTTTAAAAATTTCTATGTAGACAATAAAACATCTCTTTTGTGAGGATAAAGAGGTAAATGTATGCTGTCCGGAATATCGAATTCATAGAGTCTGAAGGGTTAACATGTTTGCTATTGAGTTTAGCTTTAACTTTTGTGTTGGGGTTTTTTAAAGGTTGGTATGGAGAGATGCTAAATTCTTCTGTTACCAGTCTAACAGAGAAGTAGTTTTTCGTTCGCGCGCTTGGATTAGTAGTTAGTGCTATTGCAGGTATTGTGACGGTAAGTTGTCTTTTTAAATTTGTTCAATTGTGACAGCGGCTTAAATCATTATAAAATTTATGGATAATCATGAGGATGTCATTGTGATGGATAAAGCTTGGAACTGGGTCAGCGAAAACTTTGATGTTTTGTTCTCTGGCTTGGGTGTTTACGTTATCAGCCTATTTGTGGCGGTTATGGGTTACTTCTTTTTTCGGTCTAAAACATCTTCTAACAACGTAAAGATGAGCAATATTAGAGCTGGAGGTGACGTTGTTGGTAGGGACAAAAAAGGGTAATAAGTGTCGGTACTTGATTCAAATAAAACTTCTTTTGACAACGTTAGTGCTGGGCGTAATGTTGGAGGAAGAGATGTGTATGACAACTCAACACATATAACAACACACCATCATCAAGCGCCAGTAATGTATCGCCAAGATCATAGGTTGAGGGCACTTGTTGAAGAGCACGAAAGAGAAATTCAAACAGATCAACAGTACAAAGAGTTTTCCAATCAGCTCAACAATTTCCTTGAGCGAAAAGTTGAAGGTAAGTTGCGCAATTTAGGTGAAAAGCTGATTGACGGTAATAGAGACTTTTTATTGGATTACGCTATGGATGTTAAAGAGCGTGTATCGAAGAAGATAATGCAGTATTCGCATTATAGGTCGGCTCAAGAACTCTACACTTACATCCTAAGTAATATTAGAACCACATTTTTGCATGAGATCTCCCCTCGAATAAAGTCTAAGGATTTTAAAATTTATGAAATCAATGACTTAGTCGAAAACAAAATAATTCAGCCAGTATTAGAAAGTGTCCATGGTTGCAGCCTAAATATTGACAAAGATGAGTTATACGGACTACTGTATATACTTACAGGTAATTGCTATATAGAGTGGGACTAAAGTGATTATTTATCATCCTAGAAACGATCTTTACCACTGTATGTTCAGGTTTATCAGCATAGCGAGTATGCAAGATCTTGAAGACTTTGATTCAGTACGACTTCGTATTTACGATTTGTTCTACCTATTTCCCCACCTTGTTAAAGATATTGAGTTTCCAAGAAGGAAAGGAATTGCAGCGTTAAAGCGTAGTTTTAGCTCTATTGACCCACCTTACGAAGTTCTACCAGACAAGAGGAGACTATTTTCCGAGATGGGAGACTACCATATACAAGCGCTCCAAATCCTTAAGGCGAAAGGTATTTTTGAAGAAAATAACGGTAGATTACGAATTTCGAAGGAGTTTCATAACTCATCAATTCAAAACCTGATTAAAGATAACTCAAATGAAACTACAGTGCTCTTTTGTAAGTTATTCCAAACCCTCAATGCGATTGAAGTGTTTGGGGAGAGTGGACTTAAAAAAAGAACAGGCTTAATGGAATACAGATATGACGCAGTATAAACCTTTTTTAACTATCAAAAGGCTAGTCATTACCAAAGGTAATAGTATTGCCTACGATGAAAAATTTACGACAGGTGTAAACATTATCCGAGGTGTTAACAGTTCAGGTAAGTCGACGATCTCGGATTTTATATTCTACGGGCTTGGTGGGGATGTAACTAAACTAAAGAATGAAGCTAGGCAGTGTAGTTTTGTATTTGTTGAAGCCTCATTAAGTGGCAAAGTATTTACGCTAAAGCGAGAAGTTGCTGAGGGTGGAAGAAAAGGTATGGATATCTTCAGCGGAGGTTATGACGCTGCCGCAGTTGCCACTGTAACTGATTGGACTCGCCATCCATACAACGCAAACACAAAAGAGAGCTTTTACCAAGCGTTGTTTAAAGAGCTTGGCATGCCTTATTCAAAATCGGATGACAAGAATAGTATCACTATGCATCAATTGCTTCGCATGCTTTATGTTGATCAAATGACTTCACCAGATCGACTCTTTAAGTTTGATAAGTTCGATTCACCGAATAAGCGTCAAGCTATAGGTGAGTTATTGATCGGCTTATCTGATTTTGAACTGTATGAAAAAAGAGTCAGGTTACAGAGCTTGAAACTGGCATTGGAAAACCGAATCAAAGAAATTAAAACTATCCACTCATTTCTAGGTGGCACAATTAAATCTGTTAAAGAAATCGATAGTGAGATTGAAGACAAGCGGAAAGCGATTGACGTCTTAGAACTTGAAGTTGAAGCATTTTCTATTCCTTCGGAAGATGGAAGTTCGGAAGATGAAGTACTTAAGAAGTTGATTTTGGAAGTTCAGGAAGCTAGAGGAAACTACACATCATGCCAGCAGGAAATCGCTAAAACATCTTTTGAGATAAATGACTCTAAAATGTTTATTGAATCTTTGAGTCGAAGAGTAAAGGCACTTAAGGAGACTCAAGATACGATAAATGCGCTTTCTGATATTGCGTTTAATCATTGCCCAACTTGTCAAGCTGAAGTCCAATCACAACCAACAGGTTGTTCTTTGTGTGGCACTACAAAATCTGAATTAGGAATTAATGTTGATCCCACTTTTAAGGTAAGGAAAGAAATAGAGTTCCAAATTGCAGAATCTGTTCTTCTTATTGAAAAGAAGCAAAAAAGGCTTGGTGAACAGAGAGTTGAGTTAAACCAAGTTGAAACTAAACTGGGTGAATTAGAGCGAGACCTCGAAATTATCCGTAAGCCTCAGAGAACTGTGAATATTCAATTGAGACAAAAACTAGCTGACATCGGTGGGTTGCGTAACGAGATTAAGGCTCTGAACAACAGTAAGAAAGAATTTGCCAAGCTTTATGGATTGTATGATGAGCGAGATACGTTACAGACAAATTTCAATTCACTGGATGATGAAATCAATAGATTAACTCTGCGTATGGAAAATGAACTTAAAGCGAAAAAGAAAAAGCTTTCAGAAGCGACGCTAAGTATTCTTAAAGCAGATGCTGGTCACGAAGAAATATTTGTGGATGGTCGTAATGTTGAGTTCGATTTTGCTGAAGATCGAGTAACTATTGATGATAGAGCTCTATTCTCCGCAAGTTCTATGGTTTATCTAAAAAACGCATTTAGACTGGCAATGCTTAAATGCTCTTGTGAAGATCCTTCTTATTTGTACCCTCGTTTCTTGCTTATGGATAACATAGAAGACAAAGGGATGGCCGAAGAGCGAAGCCAACTATTTCAGCGTGAAATCGTAAAACTATCGAATTCTCTCAATGTCGAGCATCAAATAATATTCACTACATCTATGATTGATAGCAATCTAAACCAAAGTGGGTACTGCGTTGGTGATTTTTATAATATGCACAATAAGACCTTAAGGGTATGAACCTTTGATGTTTATATCTGTGACGGATTACAACTACTTCGCCGTTATTTATCTTTACGCTATGTTCTTACTCTAGTTTGGAATTGTGTGTATAGTTACGCAATTATACTTCAAGGTTTCAACAAAAAAGGCGAACCAATCGGTTCGCCTTTGTCTATTTAGATTCTACTGATCACAGATAACTAAGATGGAAACTAGCTAGCGTTCTAAATCAGCCATCTGGAATACTTCTCAAAAATAACCAAGTTGCAAACTCCTACCGTTTAATGGCAAATGAAGCCATCAGGTTTGGTTAACTAAGTTGAAAACTCTCTCTTCAATAGAACTCTCTCACTTAGAGTGATTGTTCAGTCCGTAAACCCCGAACCGTACTTTACGAACTGAGAATTTGTTCCAAACCAGTCGTTTTTTTACGTAAATAACTCATTAAACGCGAAGTTTACTTACTTCAAACATCATCATCTTTGGTCTGTATGAATATTGAGGAGAATGAGCTGCTGGAAGAAAGTGGTCTAGATTTGTTGGGCGCCCAATGTCTCCACACATTGGGCATTTTTCGTTTGACTTGAAGTAGAGCAATTAAGAGTCTGTCGCAAGTTCATCCTGAATATTCTCAAGTCTCTCAACTTGCGACTTTTATATGACTTCTTTTATTAAAGTCATTAGATCTTTACTCCATTCTTCTCGTTCTACAGTATTTGAACCTTGTAGGTACCATGCATGCTTTTCAAGCTGCGACTGTATTGCAGTTCTCCATTGTTTATCAGATTTTGACGTTTCTAGAACCTGTTCAAATGTGAAGAGCATTTGCGAAACAAACCATGGGTACTTTTCGTGAGTGACTCCATTCGAAACAATGTCGTTTTTATTCCCATAAGCAAATTTTGGATTGTCTGCACAGTTTTTTAGATACTCTTGGTAAGTTGCATAAGCCGTTGCTCTTCGAGACTCCTGTCTCCCTGACCGTAGTTGTTGTAATGTGAGCATTAGCGCAAGAACAGCAACAACGGCCATTATGATATCAGCTCGTTCATTCCAAAATTCAAACGTCAATAAGTTAGCAGCGTTAGTGTCGAGGCAAATCATTTCATGTTTCCTGCTGGCGGTGTCTTTGTTTTCTTGTTAGTTCTTAGGGATTGACCACAATCTCTAAAGTCGAACATATTCATCTCAAATGTCGATATCGATACTTGATTGGAACCGTGTGTGTGAGTAATGAGCTTATGGAATCGCTCTTTGTAAGGAGCTTTGGCTACTGAACCACCAAACTGACCACTGTTAACTAGTACAACATGCTGATACATATGATAAAAGAGCGCATCAACCATGCTGTCAAAGGTCGCAATATCTTTGTTCATCGCTGAAATAATATACGCGTGTGATTTGTCTTTAAGATCGGCACTTAGCTTAATATCTGTGGCGTCATAGCATATCGAGCCAGTCAACTTGAAGCCCTCTTTCTCTTCATGAGCAGGATGAATCATTTCTACGATTAGTTGATACGGTCTCCAAGGCATAATTTGGTTTACTTCACCAACAGTCATGTTTTTCTTCCCTTGAAGGCGCTTGATAAATCTCCTGCCATTCGTTCCTTTATTTGGGATGATCCACATAGCTGAGTTATTGAGGTCACGCTCATTCTGAATATGGCTAAAGCCAATCCCTGCAAAAACAATTGCCCCCGTTTTATCCGAAAGCCTTTCTAAGATATCTAGGTCATCGGGTGAGACAGAAAGTTCAGGCCAAATTATAAGATCCACTTTTCCTTTGAGGTTTGGAGCTTCATTCACACTATCGACGCTAGCGATGTTGTGTAAGATTAGTTCTGAAACTGAAGCAACGTGCCTTCTATGCTTAGCTCTGTATGTTGGTGTATCTAACTTTAAGCCAGCTAAATCAAAGTCTTTTGTCAAAGGTAGAAGTGATTGAACCATGACAACATTTAGGTGTTTTTTGTCTTTTGGCCATCCTAACCTTACTTTTTCTGTATAGGTTGGCATATTGGAGAGTGTACAGTATGACTTAGCTTGGTCATTAGTTCGATTGTTTATACACTTTTCTAGTTCATCTAGAGTCCAGGCTTTCGGCCATGAATATAAGCTATTGTTGCTTTCAACCCCAGGCCATTGTAGTAGCTTGAACAACAATGTTGATAGCCAATCACTCATCGGCGATTTGCTATCTCCAAATGCTTCAGGTGAATGCATCATACCGATCTGCCTTTTTAGCATATTGGACTTTATACCGCGATATGCAGGTTTTTCAGACTGGAGACTGCTGCTGCTACTCCAGTCGACAGAGCCCAGTAGACAACTTCGAATGAACATCCCAATGTAATAGAGTGGTTTGTGCTCTTCTGTTAGCCATTTAGGGGGAGTATGAAATAGTTCGGTCTCGTCATCATAAAATTCTAACTCGACTTTGAGCTCACATGATGATTTTAGGCTTAGCAAGTCATCCCAATCACTACATCGGACTTTTGTATTTGCAATATCTATAGGTGTGTCGAAGTTGTTTTTATCTATTTCAGCTAGTGACGATTGAACTAGCTTAAGTATGCCATTCTCATGCTTAAATGGGCTGTTGTCGGCTCTAATCACCGAAAGAAGGGATACTGATTTACTATTGTAGGAAGATAGATTTCCTTTGATTTTGGCATAGTCATTTAGACCAAGATAGTTGGCAAAAGAGTGGGCTTTCTTAGGCCACTTTGAGTCAGTTGATTTCGCTTTTAAGTATAATTGTTCGAATAGCTCAGGGCTATTTAGCATGAGTCTTTCACATATATCGCTTAGATCTCCTCTATTTAGCTGTCTGGCTCTTCGTGAGGGAAATGATACGTTTGGGCGAGCACGCCGACTATAGATCGATTCCAGTGCACTTGATATAGAACGCAAGACTTTTCTTTTGTCCAGTGCTAGTTGGTTAGCTAGTAAAACCGCTGTAGTGAATTCAGTAGGTTTTTGCTTTAGGTTTACGTTGCGGAAACCACTTAGTAGCTGAGTAATCAGATCAAATGGTTCAATATTAATAACCTCTTTAAGAGGTGAGTCATTACGAACAAGACTAAAGAACAAAATTTGTTCTTTAAATGCCTCCTCAAAGGAATCTAGCACTTCAAATTTACTGCATGCGTAATCCTCTAGGCATTCAAAGTAGCTTTCTGGATCGGAGTGTGCAGGAAACGCCCACCGATCTTTTGTATGTATTGCGGTAGCAGAGTGGCGAAGTACTTCACTTAAGCAATATTCAGCGAAAGTGGTAAGTGCTAGGTCATCATGGTCTCGGATGCTCTCGAGGCTTTGTAAGATTGGGCGCAGTATTCGAGCATGAGGAAATAGTTCTAGTCCTTTTTTTAGAAGTAGCAAAAGCGAAGGATCTTTAGTCCACTTTGATATTAGTTTTCGAGCCATTCTCTCTTGTAGATAATCCCATGCTCCTGGAATAGGGGCTCCAGAAGGGGTAACTTCTTGTGCGATCATGCTTCGCTTTTGACGAAGAAGTGAGTGGATTTTGTTGGCTGTAAAACGTAGGAGAGTATCTTTACGTACATCATTGAAAGTTCTATCAATAAAAGCTAATTCACTTATACAATTTTCTTCGAATTCGTTACTATCCCAGTCTTCGATCTCAAGATTATCTGTTAGCTCAATTAGTCCTTCAAGGTGTCCAAGTTGTTCATCTAGTTCATGTAGTGGCATTGGGCCACTTAACTTATTTTGTATGTGTGCAAGCTTAGATGAGATTGCTCCTTCTTTAGAGCTGAATTTTTTAACTTTGGTTTTTTGAGGTTGAAGGATGAGACCTAAATTATCTTGATATGGTTTGAAGTAAGCAGCTATCACTTCACGGATTTCATTCTCAGATACTTCGTTTTTGTCTGCTTTGATGATCAGTCTTAGGTCGTCCACATATCGACAAGCATCTACTAATAGTATCTTTTCGTTTTCATCTAGATATTGGCCTATCAGCTCAGCAATGTCCTTGTCGAAATCAAGCATGTAAATGTTTGCTAAAAAACCACCCGCGACGAGCCCTTGAGGTATACATTTATTATCTTCTAGGGTCTGTATGTGTTCGTTTTTACACACTTCTGTGTATAGGTCTTGAGATTCTTCTGTCCATTCCCAATCTGCAAACTGATCTAGAACGTAGCTAATACATTCATCAGCTTCTTTGCCAGTTATTTCTTTGACCAGATCCTCAATTTTTTCTGCAAGTATCGTCCGATCAACAGAGTCGTAAAACTTAGAAAAGTCTAAATGAATTTCATAGATTTCTTCTTTGCTTGTTTTAACTCGCTTAGCTTCACGACCAAAGTAGATAGGGCGCTCTAGAAAGCGCTGGTAGTCGGTAAAAAACTTACTATATGTATTACTGTTACCCCAGGAGTATGATGCACTGTTATCAACGTACTTACAGTGAAGCCTGTTACCATAGTTTATTAAACCCTTATCGTGTACATCAGAAAACAGAGTAGAGGTGTCACCCTGTTCAGTTTCAACATGGTTAGCCAGCAGCATCATCAATGCAGTAAAAACGGTCTGATCGTCTATCGATACATGGGCCAAAGGTCTCATTGGCAATCGAGGGTTATCAGAGTCATCTTCATCCTTATCTTTGCTTTCTGGAACCCAAGTGAGGGCAGACTCATCGTCCGATTTTATAAATGTCCATGGATGAGACTTAGGTGCAGGTATTAGCTTTAGAGGAGATAACTCAAGGTCGTTTTCCTTAAGGGCTAAAGATAGAGAGGAAACCCTTAGATCAAGCTCGAGAGCAGATTTATCTAAGTCTAAACAATCAACATACCAGTTGACCCCTCTGATATGTTGGTGAGACTTTTTCCAGGCACTTAACAGGATAACTTCATCAGATATGAAGTCTCCCGTTGGTAAGATCTTGTTATATTTCTTGTGGAGTAGCATACATGTACGTTGGTTTAAGTGACGACTTTGTATATGTTACCCTGTTTAGTGCGATTAGATGAATAAGTATTTATCTTTGTGATGATGTCGAGCAAGTTTGTCATCATCTTCGAAGTCATTGTTATCTAACTACTTAGACATCAGCGCTTTGCGGCTTATTTGCAAAAGTTTCCCTGATTATCATGGCTTCGACTCTAAGCGTTCTGGCTAGCGACTCACATATATGAAGAGTCCAAATCAATAGCTTCCATTAGTGAGCCTATGCGCTTAAATCCGCCCTGTAAGCGATAGATAACACCGACATTGGCATAGGGTCTAAGAGCTTCTTCGATTATCTCTGAGCGAAGCACAAGCGACTTAGAATCAGTATCAACGGCATGTGGAGCGATGCGCTGCTCAATGTCAGAAAACTCTTTATGCAACCCTGTAAGTTCGACTAACTCCTTGAACAGATGGAGATAGAAAATTTTAGTGTCTTTTGGCTTCCTATCGACGATTTCAGCCAGCAGACTCAAGGCTAGAATATGCCAAGTGTCAAACGCCCAGAGGCAGGGATAGCTTCGTATATAATTAAGAGCATGAGGTAACTTTGGGTGTTTCCTAGCGGGGCTAGGCTGAAATAACTGATTCAGTGTCATCCACTTCGACCATCTGGAGTAGTCTCTTTTGAACAAGTTATCTTTTGAAAGTAGATAAAGCTCAGAGTTGGTTTTAGCCTGTCTTACGGCGTCTTTTGTTGTTCTAGCCTTCTTTGCCTTATTGTTCGATTCCTTTAAAAAACTTTGTTGAGATCTTTCAATTTTCAGCATTAATTTGGGGTACTTCAACCATTTCCAGATAGCCCGATTATTCTCAGATGTTGCTGGAGTGCGGATAACTACGCTTCCATTAAGATCAACGACATCGTCAGGTAAACAATCCTTTAATAGAAACGCTACCCAGATGTGGCTGTTACCTCGAATCGCCTTGAGCAGAAGGTATTCCTCCGTCAACTTTACTTGGCTAACGCTGTCTACACGCTGTTCAGAGCGAGAATAAATAGTGACTTCTTCGCGATACGTGTACTTGTCAATCTGGCATTCAAACTTTTGAGTTAAGCTAGGTAACAAAATGTAGTTACCTTTAATAAACTTTCTAGCTGAGTCTTTTGCACTACGAACACGTTTTTTCTTGATACGTTCTGCTTCACGCTCCAAAAACTGCTCGTGCTTATCAATGAGTTGTTCTCGGCACCATTCGTAAAGCCATTTGTAAGGCACTTTTTTCGCTTTTAGATCTGAGAGTGCTTCATCAATGTTGCGATTAAGGTAGGCACTTAAATCAAACTCTATTGAAGGGATTTTATTGTGTTGATAGTAGGTTGTTTTTTCAGCTTCATTTTCATGAGTGACGAATATTTCGATCACTATGTCACCGAGTTCGGTTTCGAGAAGTACATCCGCGATATAGCGGTCTAAGCGTACTTCTAGGTTTCCACCTCGAACATTTGTTGATACTTCGCACTGGCTCAGTGTTTGTCCTTTGTATTCAAAGGATGCTGGCGGAAGATAAAGGGGCTGCGATTCAAGAAAAAAGTGTTGTGCGACTAAGTGGAGTTGAGTCATTAAGCAGTTACTGTTTTCGTCTTTCGAATCATGTGCAAAATGATGTCTTGTACCACTAGTTCCATTGTTTTTAGCTACTAAGCGATCTCCACAACCAGAGCATACGCAATTGCACTTTAAGCCATTCTCGACAGAATCAACATGCCTTAAGGTATTTGAATCGCCATGTAACGCATATTCTAGCATCGCCACTCCTCTCAACTCGAAGGTGATGAGCCAACCAAAGCCCATTAAATCAATATGATAAGCTAAGTGAAAATAGAGCAAGTTACTAGTGTTGGCTTCAAGTTTTGGAGGTATTGAGCTTGGAAATCAGTTATGGTTTCAATGCATAAGTTCTGATTACTCTTTCGTCAGGCCTTAACCAGTCCTCAACGAACACCTCAAACAGCGGGTCATCAATCAACTCACAAGGTTTGGCGGTTACGTATTTATGACTTCGCGCTTCTGCTGAGACCAATCTCTCGTAGCCTTCTAAGTCACCTTTATCTAGGTATTTAGAAACTAATGCTGGTGGAGCAACAGCTCGCTCCACCAATACCGATTTCTCGGAGATCATCCAAAGTAGAATATCAGTGTCGTCTCGGCCTTCTCGCATGAGGCTAAGATTGTTTTTGAGATTATCTATAAGATTAAAATGCTCATCGAACTGAAAGGACGGGTAGTACCTCCAGCCGTTCACATTGATACAAAGAGCGTTGTGCTGCTCTTCGGGTAACTCCTCATGAGAAATGAGTTCTAGGCCGTTGAGAAGCGAGACAATAGCTTTTAATCGCTTAGTTTCGAGCTTATTCATCAGATCTCCTCACAGCGATCATTGCGTTGGTCATCATACGGTTAATTTTCGTCGGTTGAGTCTTGGTCATCTTCCAATTTGTTACATTCAGCGATAACTTCTCGGTGACGTCTTTGTTTTTCTTTGTTTTCTTCTTTTTGTGCTTCAATACGCCTCATGTCTGAATACCACACAAGCCATTCATTCAATGTTATAGATTTGCTCTCAACAGCGATTTGATTAAATGTGAGCATGTAATCACAGAACATGTTGAACACTTTCGCTTCATCGTCTCTTCTTAAGAGTGATGCAGGGCTAGCTGTGACATAGTTACGACTTTTCTCAAATAACTTTTCGGCTTTCATGTATTGCTTCATGCGTGCCTTGAGGAAAGCTGGGCGCCTAACAGGTACTTTGTAATCCCAAATTTGATAAGTTCTTTCAGTAAAGAACCACTTAACTGAGTTTTCTTGTTTGATGATCTTAATCAGGTCAAGACGTGGTTCTAGGTACGGATGAATGTCTCCATTTTCATCAAACTGCTCTCTCGGATAGAGCCTTGTATTATTAAGAGTCACAAACATCGCGATGTCACGTAAGCGAGGTTTGACTTCGTGTGCTTCGAAAATTTGTGTGAATGTACCGAGAAATTTCATAGTAATTGTTCCTAATTTTTGGATTTTGAGACGATTTCTTCCGCTTGCCCAATCGAAAGGGGGAGGCGTTTTCTGTTTTTGATTAAAGAGTGTTGTGAGTCCACCTGTCTTTCGACGTGTGACACCGAAGTAGCCTTCTTTACGTGTTGCTTAATTTGTTTAGCCAGCTTTTTATCTACCTGATTCCAATCAATAGATTGATGGTACATAGCTGGCTCTCGTTTTGGTAAGTGCTGGTTTAGCCAGTCTTTGTCATATCGAAATAGCCACATATAGCAACTGCTCGAATGTTTAATCTCTGTCCGAGTTAATGTTGGGTTTTGGGAAATGATCTTCTGGAGTGTTTGACGATATTGATGTCGTTTTTGGCAGAACCAGAGTCGTTTTCTCCATGCGGATAATCCTGACATCGCATTTATTTGCTGTTCTACAGTACCAACGCTAACACCGCATAATTTGGCGATATCTCGTCTATGAATCCCGCGAAAAGCGAGTCTCAATATTTGGTCGACTAATGCATCGTTGAGTCTTTTAAATCGATGCTTGATTGTGACCCCATTGCGTTGCGCCATGGCTGCCAGAAAGCCAACCGAACATCCTGTCGCCTTGGCGACAGAACGAAGCGAGTTTCCTGAGGCCAACTCGGATAGACAGACACGAGGCTTATGAGATTCCCGACTACAATAGTTCGAGACCTGAGAAGTTTGTCGAAAGTAACACTTGGCGTTCTTCGCAAAGAAAGCACCAACCAATGCATGCTGTATGTAATGGTTGTAGTAGTCGTTTAGGAGAAGGCACCTTAAGAAATTGAATTTATAAAGCTTCGAAGGCAGTAGCTTTGCACCAGTAAATAGAGGAGCCCAAAAGTCTTGTAGACGATTGACGGCTTCTGATTGCCTGATCTGTCCTTTCGGAGTTAACAAATGGGTCTTAATCATCCAAGATGAGTGAGAGGGTGTAGCAATATGCTCGTATCGACGTTCGCATTCATAGCGATGCCAACTACTGATGAATTGCGATAACCTCAACGCTCGTTCTAAACAAAGATCAGAACCATGGAAACATCTATCGTAAGGTGTTGGTGGTAGTTCGATGCGTTTGTTAAGGCCATCGGCATCTGTCGGTGCATATTGCAGCCAACAAGCATGCTTTGGACAAACGAACATACCGTAATACTGATGTACGGTACGCCAAATACCATGCCCCCATTTCAATGTGTCTTCCTCAAGGCATTGCGGACAGAACTTTAGTGCGCTGCTAAACCTTAACCGAGAAGAAGTAGTACGTGATAAGACCGCGATGTGACTGCCATCATTGCTCAACAGGTGCAATCTAAGTCTTGCTTTGCTTTTGTTATCTTGAAGGCAAGCGCCGACAACAGGGAAACAAGTACTGTTAAACAACAACCTTTCCGCATCTATTGAAGTCTGTTTGGCAACTTGTTCGAGCATGCAAGGAAGCTGGGGGTTAATGCGAACATCTGTGCGCCCTAGGAGAGCTCGGTTTTTTTCGCGTAGCGAGCGTCTTGGTGAGGCTGCGTGGTGTCGCGCAATAAGGCTATAAAAGGCTTCACCAGCTATTTCGTGCAGGTACATAGGTCTATAACTGTCCTGTAGCAACCAGCATGAGAATGTAGATCAGTGGTGGACTAAATCTGTTTGTTGAAGTCGATAAAAATAATCGTGTAGTCCTCATAGTGGGAGAAATTATGTGATCATTTACCTTCCTCGTGTTCTAGAAGTACTGCTCCAGAGCACCTTTCCCTAGAGTCATGAAAATCTCTTTGTACCAATCGCTACAAGCTTTCTTAAAAGCCAACGTTTCAGTTTGCTCAAGCGAAAACCCCATGCGTGCCAACGTATTTTGTTGCACAGATTCAAGGCGTAGGGTGAGCGTTTGATCGTTTAACGCCAACATAAGCTGTTCGACTTTCAGCATTGTTTCATCATAATACGCTCCCTGACTTGTCATGCTGGAACCGCAGCTCGGACAGATTAATGTTGGGGTTTGCATTCGACTAAGATTCTTTACAGTGTAACTGCATGAAGAACAGCTATTAATGAGCCTCGTTCCGTGTTTGTAGCAGTTAAAAACACCCTGTAGTTGGTGCTGTTGGTGAAAATATGAAATACCAACAGTATCTAAATCTTCAGCAACACAGTCTTTGCAGTAACGCCACAAACGATTATGTACCGTTTGGGATTGTGTAAAGTCGATGTCATATGGCTTTCCTTCCAGAAACAATGGTAGTTCGCGTTTCTCTCGCTCGTTGAGGAAAGAGTCGATGACGTTACCGTGCATATGCATTTGCCAAATCGAACGATTGTCATCATTAAGAATATTCATCAGTATGGCGTCTAGGTCAGACATGACTGTAACTGGCGACGCACTGAAATTTGCCAGCCCTACACGTTTTGCTGAAGTAGCAAAAGTGCCAAAAGGGGACATAGTATGAACTCGGCTAAGGAAGCTTCTTAGGTGTTCGTTCGGTAGTAGGTATAAGATGTTATTCATACTTTCTAGCCCGTGCTAGTAAGGCTTCAGGAGTTAAGCTCTCTAGCATTTCTTGGTCTTTATCAGTAAGGTCTGCGGCAGAACGAGAGCCTCTAGGGGATTGCTTACAGACTTGGTTGCCGTCAATATTTGAGCCATTTTCTGAAAACAAATCCTGTTGAACCGAGTGCAATTGAGATAAAGGATTGCAATCTTCATATTTATAAAATTGACCACGCTTTAGTGCCGTTAATGCGCCTGAGACCAAGAGAAATTGCTCTTTGAATACATGGTCTAGAGCAGCCATGCTTAGGTCTTGATTGTTTGGTGTTAGATAAGTCAGATAAGACAATGTGGCCTTTATTAGGCTGCTCGCGATAGCAGGGATCCCTGCTGATAAGTAGTGAACATGGCGCGTTAGAGTATCAATGTCAGTTGTCTGATTCTTAAGTAATTGTGTCGGGCACATTTGCTTAATGAAGCGTTTCCAAAACGAACTTTCAACATCGCATTGTTCTAAGATTAGCGACCCTGTCTTTCCAATTCGCCTAGCGGCAGTCATCTCTTTAGAAAACAGATTGAGTGTTGATAGTGTCCCGACGAGTAATAGTGGTACTCCGACCTTGTTAAACAACTCTTCCACGAACTTTAGTGTGGCGTTCTCGTTGTTACCGACTTTCTCGTACTGTCGAGTTTCAGATAGGTTCTGAGCTTCATCTAGAACAATAATCCCAACACCATGTATGAGTAGCGCCTTACGAACCGCAATCATTAGTGCTGTAACTGAGCTTTTCTGATGTGATTCGTAATAATTCTCACCAGTTACCGAATCGATGGACTCAAGAATCCTCCAGAGCAGTGCACGCTGCCCGCGAGCTGTTGGGATATCGATCTTAAGCCAGACAATCTGTTCGTAGATGAACCTTTGTCCTTGGTACTCTTGATGTGAAATGACTTGAGGAATGGCAGATAAGATGCTTTCTACCATCGCTGACTTTCCGCGACCTGATAGACCTGCTACCAAAAAACTCTGCTGATTTGCTGTTTGCTTTAGAGTGCGCTCTTGTCCTTCAGGTATTTCAATAGAGTCGGCAAATTGCAATTGTTTAATATCGCCATACACCAAAGGGTTGCGATAGATATAGCCTCGCTCAATCATACGAAATACGGTGTCATAGAGGCGTGGGGCTTCATCCTGAACAACATAGCACTCGGCTAGGTTATCAATGAATGTTCTGGTGTAGTAACCATGATGCTCAGTAGGGAGCGAACTGACATCAATCAACATGTCAGGAGATAGTGTTGTTGCTTGGATAAATTGTTTAGGTAGCAATGGCATTCCAAGCGCTTCAATCAGAGGATTTTGTGCCATCTGAGAGTTAGGGTGAGGTATATAATTAGCTATCATCTTGTTCATCATCAAAGTCAAAAAAATCAGGTGTTTCCAAGTGTTGGGTATTCTTTTTAGAAGTGGAGCTAGCGTTATCTTCGGAACTTAACATTGCTGCTATTTGCTCAGATTGTTTGCTGCGTTCAATAGAAGAGACGATACTCTTTCGTTCTTTGATACCTGTCTGGATAGACTTTGCTGACGATGTTTTTAAATATCGAGCGTCAGCTTTTGCTTGTTTATCGATTTCATCCAGTTTGTTTAAGAACTCAATTTTGTTAGCGAATGAATGTTCTTCATGAAGGCTTTGTTTTTGTTTGGTTAATTCGATTTCATGAAGGGTCGATTGCCAAATTTGATTACGGTACGCTTCAGAGCGGTCAGTGAGTTCTAAAGTAATTAGCTCATTAGATTCAGGATCTTTACACCAAATAAAGTTCGTTGAATTTTGGTCGTATCGAACCTCCACTGTGTATCGGCCAAAATTACGAGCTTTGTCTAACCATTGTTTATGAATGATTTTGTTAGCGCTGTAATACAGCCCCTTAAAGTAAACGCCCTCCATTCTCACAGTCGCCTTGTCAGCAGGTAGCAATGCGAAACGAAGTCGCTCTTCAGGAATTTGAGCTGGCGGTATCATCATTTCTTCTAGCCCGTAAAGATATAAGTCTCTAGGAGAGAAACCAACATCATCACGAGACATCTCGAAGTTATGGTTGTTCTTTCTAAGGCGGTTGTTATTGGTATAAATGATTGTTCTTATGAGCTTTTCCATGAATGCTTCGAAGGACATCGACGCTTTTCTAGAAGCGTGTTGCTCTTCCTTGCTGGGTACTTTCATGACTTGACCAGGCACAAATCGAACAGCATTTTGATGAAAGATATCAAATGCTTTCTCGACAGTTCCTTTACAATCCCCGCGATGATATGGAGCGAAACTGGCGATTGATAAGCCAATTTCGCCCTTAAGCATGCTTTCAATATTACGGTCTGTATACTCGGAACCTCGATCCATGACTAACTGTGAGCAGACATGGTGGCACGGCCATTCGTTTTCAGTAATTTCAACGCCATAGCGTTTAGCAAACTGGACTTTGTTGGTAAAAGCATTGAAAAGGGCTTGTGATGCTCCAGTCCAATCTGGGCCGTGAAAACAAGCATGAGTGCCAACAAACATGCCAGACCACGTATCTACAACTAGATAGATCACAGGGCGTCCCGTGGCTAACTGATTGGTTTTGTCGTAGGGGTAGCGTATGTATTGATCAACGACTGTTGCATCTATTTCATAGCGACTTGTGGGGCCACGAACACCCTGTCGAGCAAGGCCTGCACGGCCTCGGTAGTCTTTTTGAAAATTGGTTGTGCCGACAGCCTTCCTTATCAATTCAAGTTGATCTACGTTTTGCTTAAAATGATATTTAAATGCATTTCGTGAAATGAGTTTGGCCCTTGGAACAGGTAAAGCTATCTCATGTGCTTCTTCAATCATTGGTTTAACACGTGCATACATGAACTTGCGTGTAAACTGATCGTAAAGGTCACTCAGCCTAGCTTTGCCACCGTTTGGAATGGTTTTAGCAAATCGTTGAATATGTTTAATGTCTTGTTGAGTGACTCCACGATAAGGACTTCCATATCTGGTTTTCGGGCCGCTTTTGCCTAACTCAGGGTTTTGATCAAATGACGGTGCTTCAGGTAAAGACTGATTCGTTCCGCAATTTCTCCATAAAGGGAGTAGAGCATTGACGTGAGAACCGTAATACCAGTAACGATTTAAAATTTTTGCTACATAACTGCGGCTGCGACCTGATGTTTCTATCAATCGATGTAAGATTGAACTGCTATCGATAAAAAGATAGTTGTAACGTAGTTCGTCGTTATCGATTAACGGGGCAATAATGTTGAAGCTGTTATCTCTGCGTTGTAACCACTTTCTGCGCTTCTTATCCTTCAGTAACTCTTCGTCCGACATGTATAGGTAAGGGCTAAAGGAATGCTCTAGCACTTTCCATTTGCCCAGCTCTACTTGGCTCAACGTATCACTCAGCATAATCGTATGAGGCCTTTTAGGTCGTTCAACATTGAGCTGAGTGACAGCAATCAGGTCGAGGTCTTGGCAAATATCTACGATAAGATATTCAAGCCCTTTTTTGCCATCGACCAATTTTTGATTAATTCTCATCGTGTTGCGAAATCATCATTACAGGGCGAAAAACTTCGATGCGCTCATTCAGGTCAACGTCTAGTTGACCTGAATACACAAGATGTTGAAATATCTCCAACGCAGCAAGTTCGGTTACATCATGGACTAATGATGCGTGATTCAAATGCTGCTTTAGAGTTTTCTCTGGGGCGTTTATAAGGCTCTTGGTTAGAGTGTTTAACATACCTTCGCACAGTGGGCCTTCGATTTGACTCTCGCGTACATGATGGTAAGTCTCTCTAAGCCATTGAAGGTTGTATGTTTTGTTGGGATTTAAGTCTTCATCTGTTATTTGCGTTAGATAATGGTTGTAATGCCCCCAGTACATCTCTTCAATTTTGAACTTTTGTTGGGTTCGTGTGACTTTTTGGGGAGACTCAAATTCAGTACTTAGCGCTGAGCTCGGTTTATAGTTATACGGCTGAATGCCAAGCTGGTCTCTCGTCGCATCATACAAAGTGACAACGAAATCCGTGGTCATGGTTGCAGCAGGAATATCTTCACCATCCCTTTCTTTGTATTTAGCAGGGTGTCGATAATTCAGATGTTTAGCCCACTCGAGAGTTTCATTTATCGGTAAGGGGTATTGCTCTTGTATATCCAAGACTTCAGGATCGTGCTCAAGATGAAGGAATAGAGCAAGCTCACCTAGGCTGAATAAGTGATGACAGCGTTTCGTCTTGTGACTGAAAACAATATGAGATAGACCGACACTATTTGAACGGCGAACTGTAATATATGGCTCGTACTCACCATTCTTAATCTTCTTTAAGTGTTTTTCTAATTTTCTGAGCTCATAGTTTGTTATGTATGGTTGCTTAACTATTTTCATATGCCTAATCCTCACTTACTAATATATTGTTAGCAGCCTTTCTAGGGTTTGTCTAACTGGTATTGCAACTAAGTTATTGTAAATAAAGGATTTATTATAACTTAAATAATTGATTTAGAGCTTAGGGAGCTGAATTAGAAAAGCTTGTAATTCAATGTGATATCTGAAGGGATACATGGAATTTGCAGTTTTTCATTAGGCTTATTTATTATTCCTTATATAAATCGATATGGATTTTAATGTCTTTATATTTCATTGCTTTAAGCAAGGATTGTTTACGGATTGTACGCTTGAGTTCCTGATTCAAAAAAAACTGATAAAACATGCAATTTTATTGGTCTGGTTGCTTATTTTCGACAGAGTTAGATATCTTTTTTAAAGAGGCTAATATTACAAATATGTGATGATTAGTTAGGCTTGGTTATGGTTAGCGCAGAAAGATTTATCAGTATGGCATGGGAACTAGAGCTCACCATCTGCTCATTGATAACTGACCAAACACCAGAGGGCTACTTGGATGTGTGTAGAGACCAAGCTAAGAGTAGAGGCATAGATGTCTTTAATATGAACTTTAATGAGTATG
Organism: Vibrio sp. CUB2; assembly: GCF_001557945.1. Lineage (NCBI taxonomy): Bacteria > Pseudomonadati > Pseudomonadota > Gammaproteobacteria > Vibrionales > Vibrionaceae > Vibrio > Vibrio sp. CUB2. Next base: position 126,252 of record NZ_LNRB01000009.1, read on the forward strand.
AATCCCCCCTAGCTGCTTTCGCAGCAGAAGAGAACCGAGAATTGGTTGCTACTTTGGAAGGTTGTAGACGCAAGACACTTGTCATTTTTGAAGGAGCTGACGCGCTGGCACCTTTGGAGTGTAACGAGACTTTTTGGCTAAGATCTTTAATGATTAATAACGATGCTAATGAGCTTGTTGTTATCTTCTTGGTTACGAATGACGGGAAAGTAAGGTTGTTTCAGGATAGTGAGGGAGCGTTTTATCGAGATTGTGTACGTTTAAATTAGATAACAACTCAGTATGGCTTACTTTTAACCATTTAGTTTAAAGCGTTGGACATTTTTCATCTAGCCAGAATTGCTAAGTGTAAAGAAAGCTTACTGAAGTTTGACTACATACAAATACTCATCAGAACTCATATGTTATCATGGAGTAATAACAATAAATTAGGTAGTTGGCAGAATGAGTTATAATGAGTTTGTTGGTACGGCTGAGATAACAGATCAAGGCATACGTAAACATTTTACTAAATGGAAGAAGGTTCCCTTACAGTCGGTTATTGAATTAGTCGCAAACGGTTTTGATGCTAATGCTAAAACTGTCCATGTAGACATAGAATATAGTGAAATGGATGGCTTGGTTTCGGTATCGGTACTCGATGATGGTACTGGTATAGATATCGGCTTGTGTTCTGAACACTTTTCAAGATTCTATGAATCTTCAAAAAAAGATGATGATGACTTACAGGGTGCACATGGTCGTGGACGCTTAGCTTTTCATCTGTTATGTAATGATGCCACTTGGTTTACCAAAAGAAGTGAGACGAAGAATGCAAAGATCTCTATTCAAAATGGAACGTTGCGGGAGTTCAGAGCTGCGGAGCTGACAGAGATAGAGCAAGTCGCTGCATTGAAAACGTATGAACATGGAACTTATGTTCAACTAAGCAACTTCACTGCTAATTTACCTCAAATAGATGATATTGCTTCTAAGCTACAGTGTGAATTCGGTTGGCGCTTAGCTCTTAACAAGAATAGAAAACTTTTTTTAAATGGAAAAGAAGTAGAAGTTCCTGATAATCAGTTGGTGAAGAAAACATTCCAGATAGAGGGTGAGTCTTTTGACGTCTCTTTTGTCCGCTGGTTTGATAAACCAGGTGTTGAGAAGTCGTACAACTACTTAGTCAATTCTGATGGAAGAGTTGTATTCAGGGAATTAAGTAGTTTCAACAAGAAAACTGGTTTCTATTTAAGTACATATACATCCTCTCAATGGATTCGATCTTTTGATAAACACTCTGGTAGCCTTAACTTTACCAACGAGCCTTTAGCGAACCCGACTAGCCCAATCTATAAGGAGCTCTCAAAAAGAATTTCTCAGGTTAGTTCAGAAATCTATGAGCAGTTTCAGATAGAACAGGTTGAAATGCAGATTGCCCTGTATGAAAACAAGGGTTTCTTTCCAGAGCATAGTAACCTGCCAGATGATGAACAAACTTGGCGTCGAAAAAACATTAAGAGTGTTGTTCGAGAGATCTATGTAGCTGATCCGACTCTTTTTAGGAACTTAAAACCCAAACAGGCAAAAATTCTCATAGCACTATTGGATAAAGTACTCGTTTCAAATGAAAATGACGAGCTTCTGGATGTTTTAGAGTGTGTGCTAGGCCTTGAGGGAGAAAAGCTAAGTACTTTGTCGAATCAGCTCTCAAAAACGTCTTTGGAGAATGTTATTGCCACCATAGAAGTGCTTCAAAAACGTGACATGGCTATTTACAAATTAAGAGAATTAATGGTTCGACATTATAAAGAAGTGCTTGAAACACCCGATTTACAACAGATCATAGAAAAGAACACATGGTTGTTCGGCAATCAATATTCATTAATTGGGGCCGAAGAGGCGGATTTTCAGAAGATAGCAGTAGAATTGAGAAATCATGTTAAAGGGATTAATACTCTGGATGAAGAAGATTTCGAACATAAAGACCTTGAAGAAGGCCTTAATGTTGATGGTGTAAGACGACAAGTTGACTTGTTTCTTGCCCGCAAAATGATGGCCTTCGATTCTTCCAATAGACCTTATTTCAAATGCACGATTATTGAGATTAAAAAGCCGAGCGTAGCTCTCAATCGGAAACACTTAAATCAAATAAAGGATTATGCAAGAATCATAGCTCAGCATGTTGGCTTCTCCGATCAAAAGATGAAATTTGAGCTGATTCTTGTTGGGAGAAAAGTATCAGATGGTGATTACGATATCCCTTCTGCACTTGAAACAGCGCAAGAGAAAAATGAGCCAGGGCTAGTATTTAGCCAAGATAAAGGACGAATCAAAGGGTTTGTTAAAACTTGGGCAACCATTTTTGATGAGTTTGAGTTATCCAACCACTACTTACTTGATAAGTTGAAATTAAAGAGAAGCTCACTTGAGAATGAAAATGCATCATCACTCGTACTTGAGCTTCAGGAAGAGCACTAATTGACTAAATTTAACGTTATTAACAGATAAATTGTATGACCCTTTATCAACCCAAGGCACAGAATTCCGATGACTTTTATCTCATCGATAAATACAAAGAAGAGGTCGAATGGCTTCAGAGTGAGTGCTATGACGCAGGTTTGACTACTTTACTTAATGAGTTCGAGGATGAGTCAGAGCGTGCATTGATACTTACCCTTCTGAAGAGGGTAGAACACTACCAAATTTCGGATAGAATCAATGATATAGCTCGATTGGTGACGAAAATTGAAGAGCTAAAGCTAGATCCCAAGAAAACTCTCATAATTGCCACAGCAAGAGAATCAGAATCTGATGGGTCTAAAGCATGGCAGTACTTTTTTAAGTTTTACTTAGCCCAGCATAGAACATGGAGTGAGCAGTCTTTGGTTGCCTCTCTTGAGTCTAGTTATCAAAAGTTAACTAATAAGGTTTATGAAAATGTGGTTATTTTTGATGATTTTATTGGTTCTGGGGGAACTATGGTAAAGAAAGTGAATGAGTTTTCTAAAAACTTGGTTCAGAGAAAGGTTAGTTTACCAAAGATCCATATATTCGCTCTTGCAGGCATGGAGTTCGGTGTTAGATATATAGAGCAGAAGTTGAACAATGAAGTTGTTTGCCCCGTTCTTGTCAAAAAGGGAATTTCTGAGCAACAAATTAGTCCAGAGCAAAAAGCTGAAGAGAAAGCACTCATGTTGCAAATGGAAAAAACCTTAGAAGAAATATATAGTTGGGAGAAGTTTACAGGCACGTGCAGTTTGGGTTTCAATAAGTCTGAAGCTCTCTATCAAGTTCAGCATACGAACTGCGCGAATAATGTATTTCCAATATTTTGGTTAGCCCCCAAAGGTAAAGATAAATTCCGTAACACACTCTTCTATAGGTTGTAGCAAATGGTCAGCAAATCGAACGTCTCATCGTTAATAAAGCTTGTAGCTGATGGCAAAGATCATGACCTCTTTGAGTTAAACCAACTATATCGTTTCTCTTTTAGTCAAGCGAAAGAGGTTGTAAACACATTGTCTGATGCTGGTGTCCTTGAACTGAGTGGGTATAGTTTTAAATTATCACCCCAGATAACGAAAAAACAATTGGTCTATCTGTATCGAAATATTCGCCATCGGTCGCTGAATTTAGAACAAGATATTATTGATGAATACAAGAGAAAATCTTTAGAAATAAATGCGTTAGTTAGGCCTAACCTTGAACGATTAGACGAGCAACTATTTGTTGACGAATAGTGATTTTCGCTTAATATATCCATTAGCTACTCAGTATTAGCGTTGGAGCTAAGCTCCCATGGGTGATTCGCCTATGTCGTTAAGGGTTTTTTTAACCTCACTACGTTCTATTAAATATTTAAAAGACTTTCGTGATACTGAGTAGCTACCTACTTCTTGGAGCAAGATTTGAGTCCAGAATACAAAAAGTGGTTTGAGTTCCTCTGTACCAACGACGTTTCCGAAAAGCAAGCAACTTTACTTGCTGCATATGCTGACCGCCTCTTGAAATCGAATCTTCCAGTAATATTCGAGATTGAGCACCTTTCCAAATTACTCGGTATCGAACTCAGTCTACTAAGTCGTATGTCGGGTATGCCACCATTCTTTTATCGTAATTTTCAAATACCTAAGAAGCGAGAAGGCTTTCGAGAAATTTGCTCCCCATATCCAAAGCTAGCGTATGTCCAATCTTGGCTTAAAGAAAACATATTAGATGGTTTAACGATTAGTGATAATGCATATGCATATACGGAAGGACGATCTAATATTAGAAACGCTCGTGCGCATATTGGTGCCCGAGAGCTTTTGAAGTTAGATATTAGAAATTTCTTTTATAATATCAAAACTCTACAAGTTAAACGGGTTTATCTTAACTGCGGATATTCTAATAATGTAGCTTCTGTTCTTTCAAATCTTTGTACCTATAATGGAAGACTGCCACAAGGAGCTTGTACAAGCCCGATATTGAGCAACATTATCTTGAAAGAGTTGGATGACGCACTTCAAAATATTTCTGAAAAATATTCGCTAACTTACACACGTTATGCGGATGATCTTACCTTTTCGGGAAATTCTATATCTGATGATGTACAGAATGAAATCAAAGCTAATATAGAGGGATTTGGATTACCTATAAATGAAGATAAGGTTCGTTTATTGAAACCGAATCAGAGAAAGGTTGTTACTGGTCTACTAGTTGGAGACAGTTCTCTCCGTGTCCCCAAAAAAATGAGACGAGCGTATCGTCAAGAAAGCTACTACTTGATTAAAAGTGGAAAGAGTCAGTTCGATGGTAGTATCAAGCCCTTAAAGCCACTGTATTTAGATGAGGTGATAGGGCGTGGAAGTTACATTTTGCAGGTTGAGCCAGATAATGACTACGTAAGAGACAGTTTGAAGGAACTTTCTAAACTTAAAAGTCATTTATTTTCAATTGATTAGAAATATTCAAGTTTCCTTTTTTAGGGACAATTTCCTCCAATTTATTGACAGCTAGCACGATCGAAAACATGTATCTTGTGGTTTAAGCTTTCAACATCTTTCTGAGCTTAACTATCGGAGACCCGTTGCTAAACTAGAGTCTGCTAGAGTGCTACAATGCAAGGCTTTATGCGTAATTTAGAAAAAGGCGAACCAAATGGTTCGCCTTTTGTTATTCAAGTTAGTTTCCAACTTAATTATCGGTTTCCAACTCGGTTATCACAGTTTCCAACTTGGTTATCTGTGATCATCTACAAAAATTAATCTTCGTAGTTATCGATGCTTGGGCACGAGCAGATTAGGTTACGGTCGCCGTATACGTTATCTACGCGGTTTACTGTTGGCCAGTACTTCCAAGATTTGGTTGCTTTAGAAGGGAAGCAGCCAAGCTCACGAGAGTAAGGGCGATCCCATTCATCTTTCGCTAGGTCAACTTGAGTGTGTGGCGCATTAACAAGCGGGTTGTTATCTAGCGGCCATTCACCGTTCTTAACCTTCGTCATCTCTTCGCGGATTGCGATCATCGCATCACAGAAGCGGTCTAGCTCTTCTAGGTCTTCCGATTCTGTTGGCTCAACCATTAGCGTGCCTGCTACAGGGAACGACATGGTTGGTGCGTGGAAACCGTAGTCCATTAGACGCTTCGCGATGTCTTCTTCGCTGATGCCTGTTTCTTCTTTTAGTGGACGAATGTCGATAATACATTCGTGCGCTACACGGCCGTTTGAGCCACGGTAAAGAACAGGGTAGTGAGGGCGTAATTGCTCCATCACGTAGTTCGCGTTCAGAATCGCTACTTTTGTTGCGTCTGTTAGGCCAGCTTCGCCCATCATTGCGATGTAAGCCCAAGAGATAGGCAGGATAGACGCGCTACCCATATCTGCTGCGGATACTGCGAAGTTTTCGCCGTCTGCACCGTTTTCAATGTGACCCGGTAGGAAAGGCGCTAGGTGCGATTTCACACCGATAGGACCCATTCCCGGACCGCCACCACCGTGTGGGATACAGAAGGTTTTGTGTAGGTTCAGGTGAGAAACGTCTGAGCCGATAAAGCCCGGCGTTGTTAGACCAACCTGTGCGTTCATGTTTGCGCCGTCTAGGTAAACCTGACCGCCCGCGGCATGAACCATTTCACACACTTCTTTCACTTGCTCTTCGTATACGCCGTGCGTAGAAGGGTAAGTGATCATGATGCTTGATAGGTTGTCTTTGTGCTTCTCGATTTTCGCTGCTAGGTCAGTGACGTCGATGTTGCCTTCTTCATCACACTTAACCACAACCACTTTCATTGACACCATAGACGCTGTCGCAGGGTTAGTACCGTGCGCAGAGCTTGGGATCAAACATACGTTGCGGTGACCTTCGCCACGGCTTTCGTGGTAGCGTTGAATCGCGATAAGACCTGCGTACTCACCAGATGCACCAGAGTTTGGTTGCAGTGAGAATGCGTCGTAGCCTGTGATTTCACATAGCTTCTCTTTCAGATCTTTTGCTAGTGATGCGTAACCGGCCGCTTGTTCTGCTGGTGCGAACGGGTGGATCGAACCAAACTCAGGCCATGTTACTGGAATCATCTCTGCTGCTGCGTTCAGCTTCATCGTACAGCTGCCCAGTGGGATCATGCCGTGCGTTAGTGAGAAGTCTTTGTTCTCTAGCTGTTTTAGGTAGCGCATCATCTGTGTTTCGCTGTGGTGCGTGTTAAACACAGGGTGCGTTAGATATTCTGTTGTGCGGCGCAGTGCTTCTGGAATCGCTGCAAACTCGTTGCCAGCAATTTCCGTTGATAGGGCTGCGACTTCTTCTTTTACACCGAATACTGCGAATAGGGATTCTACGTCTGCCACGGTTGTGGTTTCGTCGAAGCTTACACCTAGCTGAGTACCCAACTTACGTAGGTTGATGTCTGCTGCTAGTGCTTTCGCGTATAGGTCTTCAGTTTGCGCACCAGTATTGATGGTGATGGTGTCGAAGAAGCTGTTGTGAGCAAGCTCGAAGCCGCCTTTCGTTAGGCCAGCAGCTAGGATAGCGGTCATGTGGTGCGTACGACGAGCAATCGTGCGTAGACCTTCTGCGCCGTGGTAAACCGCGTAGAAAGACGCCATGTTCGCTAGTAGAGCTTGAGCGGTACAGATGTTGGATGTCGCTTTTTCACGACGGATGTGCTGCTCACGGGTTTGCATTGCCATGCGCAGTGCTTGGTTGCCGTTGGTATCGATAGAAACACCGATAACACGACCCGGCATAGTACGCTTGTGCTTGTCACGTGTTGCCATGAAGGCTGCGTGTGGACCGCCGTAACCCATAGGAACGCCGAAACGTTGTGCTGAGCCGATTGCTACGTCTGCGCCCATTTCACCTGCAGGTTTTAGTAGGGCAGAAGCCAATAGGTCAGTCGCTACGGTTACTAGCGTTTTGTTCGCCTGTGCTTTTGCGATGATGTCCGTTAGGTCACGAACTTCACCCGTTGTGCCTGGGTATTGAACTAGCGCGCCGAATACGTCTTGCTCTGGTAGTGATTCTAGAGAACCAACTAGGACTTCAAAGCCGATGAATTTCGCACGAGTTTTTACTACTTCGATGGTTTGTGGGTGAACGTCGTCAGCAACGAAGAATACGTTACTCTTGCTCTTACCCGCACGCTTACAAAGTGTCATCGCTTCTGCCGCTGCCGTTGCTTCATCGAGCAATGACGCGTTCGCGATTTCCATACCAGTAAGATCCATCACCATTTGTTGGTAGTTTAGAAGTGCTTCTAGACGACCTTGTGAGATCTCTGGTTGGTAAGGGGTGTAAGCGGTGTACCAGCCCGGGTTTTCCATCACGTTACGTAGGATTACGTTTGGCGTGAAGGTGTTGTAGTAACCCTGACCAATGAATGTACGTTTAACTTGGTTCTGATCGGCGAACTCACGCATTGCTGCCAGCATGTCTGCTTCGCTTTTCGCTTCTGCCAAGCTCATTGGCTGCTCTAGGCGAATTTGTGCTGGTACGGTTTCGTCGATAAGCGAATCTAGGCTAACTGCGTTGATCGCTTCCAACATTTTCTGTTGGTCAGATTTGTTTGGTCCATTGTGGCGAGCAACGAACTCGTTTTGTGTGCTGAGGCTTTGAAGTAATTCAGTCATTGTCCTTTACCTACTCCTTGGCTCGGGTAACGGATTTGCGTTACTGATAAATTAAATTATACGTCCGAACCTAGAAAAAAAGCTGTCCACTAATCGTTATGCTAGGGGACAGCTTTCGTCTCATCCTAATTACTCTTCTTCGATAGAGCTTAGGTATTCTTCCGCATCTTTTAAGTCATCCAACTCAGATGGGTTTGAAAGCTTCACTTTCACAATCCAACCACCTTCGTATGGTTCTTCGTTGATTAGCTCTGGGCTGTCTTCTAGCTCTTCGTTGATTTCAACTACTTCGCCAGTGATTGGTGAGTAGATGTCTGAAGCGGCTTTTACTGACTCAACCAAAGAAAAGCTTTCGCCCGCTTCGACTTCATCTTCCACGTCTGGTAGGTCAACGAAAACTACGTCACCTAGCATCTCTTGAGCGTGCTCTGAAATACCGATAGTTACTGTGCCGTCACCGTTGTCACGTACCCACTCGTGGCTATCTGTAAACTTCAGTGTTTTGTCCATTGCTTAATCTCCAAATAACTTGTCAGGATAGTTTCTGATTTAATAAATCTTTTATTGGTAAAGAGGGTAACGACTGCAAAGCTCTTTCACTTGCTTGCGTACGCGTTTTTCTACTTCTGCGTCACCTTCAGGGTTGTTCACCAAACCGTCCAGTACGTCACCAATCCAATTACCGATGAGTTTGAATTCTTCAGCGCCAAAGCCGCGGCTTGTACCCGCAGGCGTTCCTAAACGGATGCCCGATGTAATCATAGGCTTCTCTGTGTCGAATGGGATGCCATTTTTGTTACACGTGATACCTGCACGCTCTAGTGCTTCTTCTGCTTTGTTACCTTTCAAGCCTTTAGGGCGAAGGTCAACAAGCATTAAGTGCGTGTCTGTACCACCGGTTACGATGTCGCAACCGCGAGTTTGCAATACTTCCGCCAGAACTTTTGCGTTGTTGATCACTGAATCAATATAAGTTTTGAATTCAGGACCAAGCGCCTCACCGAACGCCACTGCTTTAGAAGCAATCACGTGCATCAGTGGGCCGCCTTGTAGACCTGGGAATACCGCTGAGTTGATTTTCTTAATGATGTCTTCGTGGTTGGTCAGAATCATACCGCCACGTGGGCCACGCAATGTTTTGTGCGTTGTGGTTGTAACAACGTGTGCGTGAGGAAGCGGGCTAGGGTGCGCGCCTGTCGCGATAAGACCGGCAATGTGTGCCATGTCGACCATAAGAATCGCATTTACTTCATCTGCGATTTCACGGAATTTTGCAAAGTCGATAGTACGTGGAATAGCACTACCACCTGCGATGATCATTTTAGGTTGGTGCTCAAGTGCCAGTTGGCGAACGTCTTCGTAGTTGATTTCTAGTGTTTCGCGGTCCACGCCGTATTGAACTGCGTTAAACCATTTACCAGAAAGTGCAGGACGAGCACCGTGTGTTAGGTGGCCACCTGCGTCAAGAGACATACCAAGAATGGTGTCGCCAGGCTGAAGTAGTGCCAATTTTACTGCGCCGTTTGCTTGTGCGCCTGAGTGTGGTTGAACGTTTGCGTATTCACAATTGAAAAGTTTTTTTGCGCGTTCGATAGCAATGGCTTCCACTGTATCTACGTGCTCACAACCACCATAGTAACGGCGACCTGGGTAACCTTCAGCGTATTTGTTTGTTAGGCATGTGCCTTGAGCTTGCATTACCGCTTTAGAAACGATGTTCTCAGAAGCGATAAGTTCGATTTGTTCGTTTTGGCGAGCGAATTCTGCCTGAATTCCAGCAAAGACAGCGTCATCTGTCGCAGAGAGGTTGGTAGAGAAAAAGTTTTCCAAGCTGTGGTTAGGGTAACTCTTGTTCATGGTAGTTGACCTTCCAAATCTGAAAATGAACCCGCAGTAGAAATAGTTGTTTGATTGCGATGGTGGCTCATTTGTCCTCAAAACAGCTGAACTGCATAGCAGAACAGAGTGAACTTTCGGCCCGAATAAGTGGGCAAAACTCCGTCGGATTGTGGTTTCTCTTGTCCAATCTCTTACGGAAATGTGCATCTCTACATCTAACAAGTTGGTAACATAGCGCTTGCGGCACGAACAATCAACCAAAAATTTCCTATAGGAAACGAGATTTCTGGTTTTGTTAACAAGAGCACGCTTTAATTAACTCGGTGGACTTTTATCCACTATAGGCTTCATGCACAATGCTAATAGGAAGGAATAAAGGATATTTACAGAGGGATTTATGGCAGAAAGTATTTACGATGAATACCCGTCAATGACGTTGGCGAAAGAGCAGCAAGACCAAAATATTGAACCGCTTAAGCTCGGTCAGCGCATAAAAGATATCCGCTCTAAACTTGGTATTACGTTAGAAGAGGCGAGCCAACGAACTGGCCTTGCGCGTTCCACGCTAAGTAAGATCGAGAACGAACAGATTTCTCCAACGTTTCAAGCGATGCAAAAATTAGCGCATGGCTTACAAATTGATATGCCGCAACTGTTTGAACCACCTAGAAAAAAGGTAGCGACAGGGCGCAGGGATGTGACCAAGAAAAAAGAGGGTAAACCACACCCAACCCAAACCTACGAACACGAGCTGTTGGCGACTCAACTTTCCAATAAGAAAATGATGCCTTTTAAGAGCCAAATTCGTGCCCGTAGTTTTGACGAATACAAAGACTGGGTTCGCCATGATGGGGAAGAGTTTTTGCTCATCTTATCAGGTGAGGTGATGTTTTATTCTGAGTTCTATGAGCCTGTTGTATTAAGCGAAGGCGACAGTGTGTATTACGATGCGAATATGGGTCATATGTTGACCAGTGTGAGTGAGGAAGATGCGCACATTTTGTGGGTGACTGCCAAATAGTGATAAATAGTTGTAAATTTCCTATAGTGAAAGCAAACGTTTGCTATCGGTTTTGAATGCGTTATGATGGCGCTCTGTTGATGATATCTCACTCAACAGAGCGCCTTTTTTGTGCGTTTTGTTGTGATTAAAATGTTAAAAGTCACACTTTTGAAAGTCGAGCGATGTCTTGTTCGTGCAAAATTGAATCAAGCGTGTTTATTATTGGAAACATTATTCAAGCGAATGCCGACAGCATTCTCGGGTCTATCTAAATGGAGACGAAAATGACTCAAGAACTTCTGAAAACACCACTGCATGCACTTCATGTTGAAGTAGGCGCAAAGATGGTCCCGTTCGCGGGTTACGACATGCCAGTTCAATACCCACTAGGCGTAAAGAAAGAACACTTACACACTCGTGATGCAGCAGGTCTGTTCGATGTTTCTCACATGGGTCAACTTCGTTTGATTGGTGATGGCGCAGCAGCGTTCTTAGAGACACTGGTTCCGGTTGATATTGTTGACCTAGGTGCGGGCAAGCAGCGTTATGCTTTCTTTACTAATGAGCAGGGCGGCATTATGGACGACTTGATGGTGGCTAACCTTGGCGATCACCTGTTTGTTGTTGTGAACGCAGCATGTAAAGAGCAAGACATTGCACACCTTCAGGCGCATCTTCCTTCTGGCATTGAGCTAGAGATTATTGATGATCGCGCACTACTTGCGATTCAAGGTCCTAAAGCGGCAGAAGTACTAGCGCGTTTCGCACCAGAAGTAGCAGAGATGCTGTTTATGGATGTTGGCAAAGTTGAGTTACTAGGCGTTGAGTGCATTGTTTCTCGCAGTGGTTACACAGGCGAAGACGGTTACGAAATCTCTGTTCCTGCGGACAAAGCAGATGAGCTTGCTCGTAAACTCACAGGTGAAGAAGAAGTAGAGTGGATTGGCCTTGGTGCGCGTGACTCACTTCGTCTTGAATGTGGTCTGTGTCTGTACGGTCATGACCTAGACACAACAACAACGCCGGTTGAAGCAAGCCTACTATGGGGCATCCAAAAAGTACGTCGCGCTGATGGCGAGCGTGCAGGTGGCTTCCCTGGTGCAGATATCATCCTTAAGCAAATCGAAACGAAAGACGTTGCACGTAAGCGTATTGGCTTGGTTGGTCAAACCAAAGCGCCAGTTCGTGAAGGTGCTGAGCTGTTCGACGCAGACGGTAACAAGATTGGTGTGGTAACAAGTGGTACAGCAGGCCCTAACGCAGGCAAGCCAGTATCAATGGGTTACGTACGCGCAGATCTAGCGGCTATCGGTACAGAGCTGTTTGCAGAAGTACGTGGCAAGATGCTACCAATGACGGTAGAAAAAATGCCGTTCGTACCACAACGCTACTACCGTGGTTAATTAAAGATCGTCATTCCAGCGAGCCAAAGCGAGACTAGGAATCTACATCCCACGCGCTGTATAGCTACAGTGTCGCGGTTAGGAATAGGCTACTATGAAGTAGGTTCCATTCCGTTTCCTCTCTGAAATGATAAACACAAACAAAAATGCCGAGCACATTGCTCGGCATTTTTTATGTTCTTTTGAAAGCTCAACTTATGCAGTGAGTTCTTCGATAGGGCAACACATTTCAATCACAACTTCACTCAGCTTGCTTGGGTGAATCATGTCTTCTTTGTTCACGCTAAACTGGCTTGCCATGATGGTGTTGAACAATTCCCAGTGGTTGATTAGCATTTTCTCGCGATTGTCTGCATCTTCTGGCCACGTCTCTTGCATCATAGGCGCTAGGCTAATCGCACCATGTGCAAACACCAGCATTTGCCACTTTGATTCCCATTGGTCAATGCGATGCTCTGGGTATTCTACGTTGTAGTCAGCAAATAGGTCGGTAAAGATCGCCGCGAACTCATCTTTAGATCTTAAGAAGTATTGCAATAATGCATCGTCGCCTTGGCGAATCGCATCGGCAATCATTTGAACTGGGTGCGGGTTAACGAGTGCAAACGCCAGCATTCTTACCATGAACAGGTAGATTTTTTGATTCGATGGCGTATTCGCTGGCATTTCGCTTACCAACTGCGCCATGTAGCTTTGCATGAATTCGTCCATGCCATCGCTGACGGCTTGCCAGATCTTCTCTTTGCTACCGAAGTGGTGGCGAATCAAACTATGGGACACACCAGCTTTCTCACTGATGTTTCGAAGCGAGACACGTTCGTACCCTAACTCACAGAACATATCTGCCGCGACTCTTAGAATCAGGCACTTAGTTTGCTCAGCGGCTTCAGCACTTCTACGGCCTTGCTTTCTTTCTGTCATAGTTCGAATTTTCCCGAATATTAATCAACGCGCCTATTTTTACCAGAAACCGGACAGTTTGCCTAATTATTTTATTATCCACGTGGAAAATATGTTGATCATTTTTTCGTTATACATATACTGCACACCTGTGTAGTAAATATAAAGTCGATGGAGAAAGCCAGTGCGAAAACAATACTTAAAGCGCACATTTGTCGGAGCAGCGGTGGCATTGAGCCTCGCCACGATGCTGACAGGGTGTAACAAAGCCATATCAGAACCGTCTGAGCCATTAATCAAACCTGTAAAATTACTTGCTGTTAATGATCTGACTGTTGCTGATTCCGATGCATTCCTTGCACGAATAGATGCAACGTACAGAGCCCAACTTTCATTTCAGGTAGGTGGCGAAATTGAGAAGTTGATCGTGAGAATGGGTGAAGAGGTGAAGCAGGGCGATGTACTTGCAACGCTAGACCCAAAAGACTTGCAGTTAGCTCTTGATGCATCACAAGCGCAGTACGCATTAGCGAAAACCCAATGGGAACGCTCGAAAAGTTTGTACAACAAGAAGCTGATCAGTACAGACAGTTACGACCAACAAGAAACGCAATACAAAGCGGCACTGGCAAACTTAGAGCAAGCGAAAACCGATTTGAGCTACACAGAGATTCATGCGCCGTTTGATGGTGTCGTGTCTTATACCTACGTGAAGCCATACCAAGTCGTTGCTGCTAAGCAAGAAATCCTAAACCTAATCGACAACACCACTTTGGATGTGTCGTTTACTTTGCCCGTGACTTACGCCGAAGCGGTGTCATTGAACTCACTTAAAGACGCAGAGATGTGGGTGACGATGGACAGCGAACCAAACAACCGTATCCAAGGCAAATTCAAAGAGATCTCTACTCAACCCAATGCCGATACCAACAGCTACGAAGCGATCGTGACGATTACTCGTCCTTCTGATCGTAACTTGCTAACGGGCATGACAGGCCAAGTACACATTGCGAAGCAAAACGTATCGAACGCGATGATGTTGCCAAATGCGGCTTGGGTGTCGAAAGACGCCGCTCATGGTGAGGTTTGGGTAATGGACAGCGATACGCAGCAAGTGAATAAAGTGACATTGTCACTGAATGCGAACGGTGCTGTGGAGTCGGGTCTAGACAAGAATGATTACGTTGTTATTGCAGGTGTTGAACGCCTAGTGGAAGGCCAAGTCGTGAAAGCTTGGGTTCGTGAGGAAGGTATTTAATGAAACGTTCATTATTCACAGTATCGGCTATCGCACTGGCGGTACTCACCGGTTGTAACAGCACAGACGAAGTGACCGCAGAGCAACCTTTGTATGTTTCTACGGTTGCTGTCGATGTACCAGTAAAAAGCCAATACCGCACATTCAAAGGCCAAGTCGTGCCTGCGGAACAAACGCCAATTGCATTCCGTCGCGCAGGCGAAGTTCAGCATGTGCTAGTTAAAGCGGGTGACACGGTTAAAGAAGGCCAGATGATCGCCAAGCTAGACGACAGCAAAGAGAAGCAAGCAGTAAACGATGCAGAAGCACAATACACGCTTGCGATTCGTCAGCTTAAACGTGGTGAAGAGCTGCATAACCGCCAAATGATTTCTAAAGCGGAATTGGATGAGCTAACAGCAAATAAAGAGCTGGCGGAAGCAAACTTCTATAACGCGACAAACCAATTGAACTACACACGTTTATTTGCTCCGTTTGCGGGTAAGGTTTCGGATGTATTCAAAGAACGTTTTGAGCGTGTTGCGATTGGTGAGCCGGTTCTCAACCTGTACCAAAGCGACAAAGTTTACGTTCGTATCGAGCTGTCAGACAACGTGCTTGCGATGGTAAACCCAAATACACAAAGCATGAGCTACCAGCCTCAAGCTACGTTCTCGGGTGACGCGAAATCTTATGCGTTGGATTATTTGGAGCACACCAGTGAGCCAAATGCTCAAACGCAAACTTACCAAATGTATTTAACCATGCCACAACCTGAGGAAGAGATTCTGCCGGGTACCAGCGTAAGCGTTGCAGTAGACATGGTGGCAGCAGGTATTACTTCCATTGATGGGTACAACATCCCAATGACTGCATTACAAGCGGGCAATCAAGATGGTGAGTTTTTCGTTTGGAAATTGAATGGTGACGCCGTCACTAAGGTGGAAGTAACCATCGACCAAGTTAATGGCGAAGGTGCGATTGTGTCATCAGGTGTTGCTCAAGGCGATGTATTAGTGAATTCCAGCTTACGCAAACTTCGCGAAGGTAAGCATGTGGATGTGGTGGAGAAACAACAATAATGAGCATTGCTGAATACTCAATTAAGAACAAAGTCATCAGCTGGCTGTTCATCGTTATTCTAGCGATCGGCGGTGTGACGTCGTTCCTAGAACTTGGTCGATTGGAAGACCCTGCATTTACCATCAAAGATGCGATGGTGATTGCGACTTATCCTGGTGCGACTTCTAAAGAAGTAGAAGAAGAGCTGACGTATCAACTTGAGAAAGAGATTCGTAAGCTGCCTTATATCGATAAGATTACGTCGACGTCCTCAAGTGGTATGTCACAGATTATGGTGAGCATGAAGATGGCTTACGGTCCGGATGAATTGCCGCAAATCTGGGATGAAATGCGCCGTAAAATCAACGATCTGCAACCAACTTTGCCGCAAGGCGTTCAATCTCTGCAAATCATTGATGACTTTGGTGACGTGTACGGTGTAATGCTGATGCTAACGGGTGACGACTACGATTACGTAGAACTGAAACGTTACGCAGACCAGCTTACGCGTGAACTCGAACTGATCGATGGTGTGGGTAAAGTTGACATCGCTGGCGACCAACAAGAGATGCTGTTTGTTGAGATTTCCTTGGATCGCTTGGCGGCTCTGAACCTCGACATGAATGTAATCTCTGGCTTACTGAACCAACAGAACAATGTGGTTTCGGCAGGTGAGGTAATGGTAAACGGCGAGAGTCTCATTATTCGCCCAAGCGGTACGTTAAACACGGTTGAAGCACTAGAAAACCTGATTATTCATGGTCGCGATACGGGTAACCTGATTCGCTTGAAAGACGTTGCAACCATCAGTCGTGGCATTCAAGAAAAGCCGGGCAATGTGCTGCTGTACAACGGTAAAAAAGCAATCAACATCGGAATTTCGTTTGCGTCTGGCGTGAACGTAGTAGAAGTTGGTCAACGTATTGAAGCCGAACTCGCAAGCCTTGAAACCATCAAGCCAGCTGGTATCGATATGAACTACTTCTACAACCAATCGCAAGAAGTTGACGATTCAGTAAAAGCGTTTGTTATTAGTTTGGCAGAAGCGGTGGCTATCGTAATCATCGTACTGCTGTTCACCATGGGTTTACGCAGTGGTGTGATCATCGGTTTGGTTTTGTTGTTGACGGTATTCGGTACCTTCATCTTGATGAACTACAACAACATTGAGCTGCACCGTATCTCACTTGGTGCACTGATCATTGCACTCGGTATGCTGGTGGACAACGCCATCGTGGTGGTCGAGGGGATATTGGTTGGCCTTAAGAAAGGGCGAACCAAAGTTCAAGCCGCAACAGACATTGTGAAACAAACTCAGTGGCCGCTGCTTGGTGCGACAGTCATTGCTATTACCGCGTTTGCGCCTATCGGTCTGTCACAAGATGCGACTGGTGAGTTCATGGGCTCTCTGTTCTGGGTCCTGTGTTTCTCGCTATTCTTAAGCTGGATTACGGCGATTACGCTAACGCCATTCCTAGCCGATCTTCTATTGAAAGAAGAAGACAAGAACGCAGATGCAGAAGACGAAGACCCGTACAAAGGTTGGTTGTTCGTCGCGTTTGGTGCGTCTCTTAAACTTGCGCTTCGTTTCCGTTGGTTAACAGTAGCGGGCATGGTCGCGCTGTTAGTTGGTGCTGTGGTTGCGTTTGGTAGTGTGAAGCAACAGTTCTTCCCGCCGTCAAACACGCCGATGTTCTACGTTGATATGTGGATGCCAGAAGGCACTGACATTCGCGAGACCATCAAGAAAGCGGAAGAAGTAGAAAGCTACATTCGTACTCAAGACAACATTGATTTTGTTTCAGCGTCGATTGGTCAAGGTTTGCAGCGTTTTGCTCTGACTTACCAACCAGAGAAGAGTTACGAAGCCTACGCACAGTTCCAAGTTCGTACTACAGACCGTGAGAACATGTTTGAGCTGCTGCACAAGCTGGACGACAACCTAGCGAAGACGTTCGACAAGCCAACGTTCCAGTTCAAGTTGATGGAATTCGGCCCGTCACCAGCGTCTAAGATTGAAGCGCGTATTACTGGCCCTGATCCACAAGTGCTACGTGAGCTTGCGGTACAAGTAGAAGATATTCTTCATACTGACCCGGGTGCTCGTAACATCCGTCACGACTGGCGTGAGCGCACTAAAGAGCTAGTACCTGTATTCAACGAATCTAAAGCACGTCGCTTGGGTATCTCGAAAGAAGATCTTTCAAGCACACTGCAAATGGCGTTTGGTGGTAGCACACTTGGCTTCCTTCGCGATGGTACGCACATTCTGCCTATCATGACGCGTTTGCCAGAAGCGGAACGTGTGGATTTTGAATCACTGCAAAACGTGAACATCTGGAGTCCATCGCTACAAAGCTACATTCCAGTTGATCAAGTGATTGATGGCGTGAAACTGGATTGGGATGAGCCACTGATTCAGCGTCGTGACCGTAAACGTACTCTAACGGTGCTGGCCGACCACGATGTATTGAGTGATGACACTGCAGCAAGTTTATTTGCTCGTGTTCAACCAAAAGTGATGGCACTGCATATTCCAGAAGGTTACGAAATCACGTGGGGTGGTGAGTACGAATCATCGAAAGATGCACAAGAAGGTCTGTTTGGCTCGTTACCAATGGGTTACTTGTTGATGTTCATCATTACGATGCTGCTGTTTAACTCATTGAAGAAGCCATTGGTTATTTGGTTCACAGTACCGCTGTCTATCATCGGTGTGGCGTTTGGTCTTCTGACGACAAATATGCCATTTAGCTTTACCGCATTCCTTGGTCTATTGAGCTTGAGCGGTATGATCTTGAAGAACGGTATCGTGCTTCTAGACCAGATTAACCTAGAGCTAGCATCAGGTAAGGATCCTTACTTAGCGATTATCGACAGTGCGATTAGCCGCGTTCGACCAGTAAGTATGGCGGCGCTGACCACCATCCTAGGTATGATTCCATTGGTGTTTGATGCGTTCTTCGGCTCAATGGCAATTACGATTATGGCAGGCCTTGGTTTTGCTACCGTTTTGACTCTGATTGTTGTACCAGTCATGTTTGCAATTCTGTTTAAGATCAAACCAACCACTGCATAAGGGACTTCCTGGCTTTATTTATTGTCAGATTCCTGCCAAGCCCTGAGGGTATTCCTCAGGGCTTTTTTGATCCGAGAGAATTGAGATACGAGAAGCGAGAGGGAGAAAATAATGGAGGCGAGAATCTAGATGCGGGAAGAAGATGGAGGTGGACAAGAAGGGCTGGTGGTTTCGTGTACACCTAACTGATTTTTATGATTTTCTTACAAGCGATTGATTAATCATGCGTATACTAAGTACACATCATCATTAAAAGAGCAAACGCAAATGAACAATCGCGGATTACACGGACTCTTCCTGTTAGGTTCTCTAACGCTTATTGGCTGTTCTACCACGGACGGCGTTTCTTCAAATACCAAGGCGACAGAAGCGCCTGTGGAAGTAAAAAGTGCCGATGCAGCAACAATCGCAACTTGGATTGACCAAAGCATTCTGAACCCAGAAGGGCTTTCTTTAGCAAACGACAAGATCAACTACCAAGTGGGTTCTGCTGACTTAAACAGTGACGGTATGGCAGAACACTTTGTGTTGTTCCAAGATCGTTTCTTCTGCGGCAGTGGTGGCTGTACTGGGTACATATTCGATAACAGCGGTAAAGTGCTTAGCCGCATGTCAGTAACCAGAACGCCGATTGCACTTATCGACAGCTACAGCAACGGTTGGCAAGATTTTGTCGTGTGGTGCAATGGCGCATACCGCCAGATGAGCTTTAATGGTGACTCTTACCCAAGCAACCCATCTGTCGAGCCAAAATACGACCATAACACCCAAGTGCAAACAGCAATCGCGTATGTGATGGCAACCGAGCTTTACCAACAAGACGGTTACGACATTCTGCCTGTCGATGATAAAGAGATCTGGACGCCAGCGAACGTTTATCACTTTACCTTTAAGCATCATGGCGACCCGCACAGCGTGTACAATGCAACGGTGAATTTGAGCAGCGGTGATGTGGATATCGAATCTGAACCAATGCAATAAATTGTCGGTTTAAACACTGCTAACTTAAACAAGAAAAGGGCGAACACCTATTATAAGAGTTCGCCCTTTATGGTTTCTATGTGTTTGCTTTTATTTCTATTGTTTTTAGAGCTTAGGTTGCTTTAGAACCTAGCCAGTTTAGAACTTATAGGTAGCGCCCGCATAGAAAGAGCCAATCTGTACGTCTGTATCCAGACTTGAACTTTTCGGTTTTACTGTGAAATGATCCATTTCATACGCCGCGCGAAAGGTGATGTTCTCAAATTGAATTGGCGTGTATTCCAGACCTGCCCCGATACGCAGGGATAAGTCATCTTCATTGTCTGTCGTCGGAATATCAACAGACATATAACCCAAACCAAAAGTTGCAAAAGGGCGCAGGCCATTATTGAATGAGTAACCAATATTTGCCGTTACCGAGACGTTGCTCGCACCTAAATCATAAGCGGTATCTACGATCTTAAAATCACCATAATTGGTGTACTGCGCTTCAACGGCAACGATACGATTGAACTGATAACCACCAATGATTTTGAACGCGGTACCGTTGTCATCCACTTTTGTAAACGGGTTATCGTCACTAAACGTGTTGTTACCCACACCGCCCCCAAGATAAAAACCTGAGACATCTTGTGAACCATTTGCTTGAGCACAAACGCTAAAAAGAGCGGATAAAAGGATGATTGTGTTTTTCATAGTTACCTCTGTATGACTGTCTGTCTTGTTATATTTAAAACGGTGTTCATTATCTAAATGAGGCGCTGAAAAACTAAACAAAAAGCAAACAAAAACCAAATAATTCCCATTGATTTAGTCACTTAGGTAATTGTGTGTTTTTTGTGTGACTGGAAGGTATGCATAACAAGAAATCGATGTTTGAATCCTTGATTACGTCCAAACTGGACGCTTTATGCTGGTGTGATGAGGTTGATTTGGTTTTTCGAGTGGTTTGAGAAACCTAACCTATAATTCAAGGAGTTGAGAAAGTAGTGAGCCTGTATGCATAGAATCTATTTCGCCAATCTAATCCTCGATCCGACGACAAGAAAACTGTCCAATTCAGACGGCGATGATGTTCCCCTAAGACCGCTGCCATACCAAGTATTGAACTTGCTGATAGAAAAGCAGGGCGTGCATGTGACTCGTGAGGTGCTGTTCGAAACCTGTTGGGATGGCTCAGTCGTGACCGATCAAGCTTTGACCAATGTTATTTCCGGTTTAAGAAAGAAACTGGCTCAGTTGAACGCAGAAGGCGTACAGATTAAAACGGTGAGTAAAATTGGTTATTTACTGGAAGTTGATGCGGATGTGAAACCCATCAAACAGAAAGTTGAGATACCGGAACTTCAAACGCTCGAAATTGATGATGTTGAGCCTCAAGTCAAAGAAGAGTCCAAGCAAGAAGCTGAATCGCGAGACAAGGCATTTAGCTTAACTCCGATACTGATGACAGCCTTTCTGTTATTCGCGATTTTCTCTGTGCTTTATTTTCGTCCGTTTGTGCCACATCCTGATTTTCTTGATGATTCGGATTACCAACACTTTTCTGTGTCTGAAACGGACTTCTACTTTTACGACCAAAATCATGACGAGTTAGACCTTTCTGCTTTGGCAAAGAGCCTCAATGATGAAGTGTTTCCAGTGTGTCCGGCCATCGTGTATTTGCGCGTGTCTGAATCTGCTTATCAAGAAGGAGCGCATATTTTGCGTGCATTCGCTTTCGCCAAGAACAGCAATAAGAACGTCAATTACATTAAGTTTTCTCTCGATATCGACACCTTGAAAGAAACGGTCTTAGAGAGCATGAGCAGGGCGGATGCAATATGCAGATAAACAAACTCATCGTTTTCAATATTGCGTTGGCAACAGGACTGGTGGGCGTGGTTGTTCACCAAAAGTATTTCCAATCCGATGAAATCACCGGCTCGCGTTGGGCGTGTGCAACGTTTGAAGAAGACTTTATTACTAGGGGTTACCGACGTTATGAACACATCAGTGACCGTTCTGTCGTGGTGTTTAGCTCGGATAGAGACATGTACATTTTCCAGAAAGGCTCCTTGCTAACGAAAAAGGGCGAAAGCAAAGAATATGAACTGGTTTACAACGGCAAGTATCAAGTAGATGGGCATGCGCTGATAGTGGATTATCAGAAAGTCAGTTGGAATGAACAGCCAACGGAGAGTGAGGTTTTCGTAAGAGACATGAACTCATACGTGGGCACAAAAACAGACTTCATCTACAAAGTGGAAGACGAACAACTGTTCTTTTTCAATCAGAGCGAAACAGAAGAGAGTAACTTTATCTGCTATCGGATTTAGCGCCGATTAGATTCCGCTTATCGCTCAATAAAAAACACCTCCCAATGCCGAGGCTAGAGGGAGGTGTCGAATGCCAAATCGAGGGAGGCATTGTTAATCGTTGCTTAGAACCATCTAAGCGAGTTAGTCACGATTAAGCAGCTGCTTCTTGTTTCGCTTCTGCTTTGTTCTTTAGGAACGCGTAAGTGAAACCTGTTACCGCTGTACCCGCTGCGATTGCTACCAAGTACATTAGCACTGGTGAGATTGCGTTAGGGATAAGCAGTACGAACAAACCACCGTGTGGTGCCATCAGTTTTGCACCGAACAGCATAGATAGAGCACCTGTTAGTGCGCCACCCGCCATACATGATGGGATTACACGCATTGGATCTTTCGCTGCGAATGGGATTGCACCTTCAGAGATAAAGCACAGACCAAGAACGAATGATGCTTTACCTGCTTCACGCTCACTTTGCTCGAACTTGTTCTTAGCAATGAACGTCGCAAGACCCATACCTAGTGCCGGTGTCATACCTGCTGCCATGATTGCAGCCATTGGTGCGTAAGTTTGTGAAGCCAATAGACCTACACCGAATGCGTAAGCGGCTTTGTTTACGGGACCACCAAGGTCGAAACACATCATCGCGCCAAGGATAATACCTAGTAGAACCGCGCTATCTGAACCCATGTTGTTTAGGAAATCAGTTAGGCCGCTCATGATGCCAGATACTGGACCACCCACGATGTAAATCATCACAAGGCCCGTGAACAATGTCGCCACGAACGGGATGATAAGGATAGGTTTAAGCGCTTCCATTGATTGTGGAAGTTTTACTTTGTCCGCAAGGAACTTAGCAGCGTAACCTGCAATGAAACCTGCTGCGATACCACCAAGGAAACCTGCGCCAGTTGAGCTTGCTAGCATACCGCCAACTAGACCCGGAGCCAGACCCGGACGGTCAGCAATTGAGAACGCGATGTAACCAGCAAGAACTGGAATCATCAATGCGAATGCAGAGCCACCACCGATGTTCATTAGCGCTGCTGCTAGTGTACCTTCTTCTTTAAACGCTTCGATACCAAATACGAAGGATAGGGCGATGATCAAACCACCGGCTACCACAACTGGAAGCATGTGAGATACACCGGTCATTAAGTGTTTGTACGCGCCTTTCTTCTCTTCTGTCGCTGATGATGCGCTAGAAGAACCAGAGTGTTGGTATACGCTTGCTTGTTCAAACGCTTTGTCCATTTCTTCCGCTGTTTTCTTCAGCGCTGGACCTGTTTTAGTGCGGTACATCTTCTTGCCGTTGAAGCGGTCAAGAGGTACTTCGATGTCTGCTGCGATGATGACCAAATCTGCGTCTGCGATTTCTTGGTCAGTCAGTTGGTTTTTCGCACCTACTGAGCCACGCGTTTCCACTTTGATTTGGTGACCACGACGTTTGCCTTCCTCTTCTAGCGCTTCTGCTGCCATGAAGGTGTGTGCCACGCCGGTTGGACATGCTGTGATAGCAACAATCTTCTTAGTTGCCGATGCGCTTTCTGCTGGTGCTGCTACTTGTGCCGTTACAGTGGTTGCTTGCTCTAGCGTTGCTGCACTTTCAACCGCAGTTTGTAAGAAAGCGGATGCGTCTTTCGCTACGGTGCTGATATCTGCTTGGTAGACTTTTTTACCTACGAAACGAGAAGTATCAACTGGAGTGTTAGCCGCAATTACGATCGCTTCTGCTTGTTCTAGTAGACCTGCCGCAATGATGCTGTTCGCAACACCACTTGGACAAGCTGTAATAATGGCAATATTCATACTGATAACCTTCTGTTCCTTAGTTTTTGTCTAAGTTCGTATTAGGGTAAAGCTCGGTTACTTGCGTTTGGAGCTTGATGTTCTCCAGTTCTTCCTGACTGGTTAGGCCAACGCCAACTTGGCTCACTGCTAGGGCAGAAAGCGCAGTAGCGAAGCGCAGCAAATCGCTTTTCGGCATCACTTGCATGTGACCCCAGCACAAGCCAGCAACAAGCGTATCGCCAGCGCCAACAGTGCTTACTACATTCATTCGTGGTGGTTGTGCGCGTAGCCATTCACCTTGGTTAAGCCACATCACGCCGTCTGCACCCATAGAAACTACGATGTTCTCAATACCTTTATCGCTTAGTGTTTGCGCTGCTTCTTGGCATTGTTCTGGCGTTGAAAGGTGCTCGCCGACAAAGTCACTTAGCTCTTCGTCGTTTGGTTTGATCAACCAAGGGTGCGCGTCGATACCTGCGCGTAGTGCCGCTTTGCTGCTATCAAACAAGACTTTTTTGCCTCGCTGATGCAGCTTCTCAATCCATGCCGCGCATTGCTCTGCAGTAACACCGCCCGGTAGGCTGCCTGCCAATACAAAGTAATTGTGTGTTTCTGCAAGGCGGAAAAGGGTTTCTTCAAAGCGCGCGATTTCTTCTGCCGTAACTTGAACGCCAGGGAAGTTGATGTCGCTCACTTGGCCATCTGCTTCAACCAATTTCACGTTGATGCGAGTTGCGCCTTCGACTTCAACGAACTCGTTTTTAACCTTGATATCGCTAAATAGTTGGTGGAACAGCTCTGGGTTGTCTTTGCCAAGAAAGCCCGTCACTGTTACGTCTGCACCTAGGTCACTAAGTACTTTCGCTACGTTTACGCCTTTACCAGCCGCGTGTAGATTGCTCTTTTCAACTAGGCTGACAGAACCCACTTTGATTGAGTCCAGCGAACCTGTTAGATCAAGGGCAGGGTTAAGCGTGATGGTAACGACTTTGTTTGTTTTCAATGCTGTCATTCTCTCGCCCCTTAACCTTCGCCAAGACCAGATGCGATTGCTTTGCCGATTGACTCAAGCGCTTGTGCAGCATCTGGGCCTTCAGCAGAGAATTGAAGCTGGTGACCGTGTTTCACACCTAGCGCGATAACTTTCATTAGGCTCTTCGCGTTTACCGCTTTGCCATCACCATCTAGGTTTGCCACACGAATGGTAGATTCGAACTTCTTCGCTTCAGCAACTAGCATTGCGCCAGGACGAGCGTGTAGGCCGTGAGCGTTTTTGATTTTGAAGATTGCTGTGTTGCCATCCTCAGCCGCTTCAGTTGCCATTTCTTCGCCTTTGAACAGTGCAAGGATCTGCTCAGCAGAAGCATCAAGTAATTTGCTGTGTTCGTTGTTAAACACAAGCTTTGAAATCGTGCTTAGGATAGATTGGTGAGCGTTGTTGCAAGCTGCGAACGCAACTAGAGCACGCACTTTCTCGCCTTCGAATTCACAATCATTGGCTGTTGATACAAAAGAAACGCCAGTGCGAGTTACTTGTTTATCACTACCAACAAGCCATAGCCCTTGGCCTAGATGCGTTGTCGTTTTTGTTACTAGATCTGCAACGAACTCCGTACCTGCACAACCTGTGTTTTTAAGTAGGCCGCCAGCTACCGCGCTCATTTGAATCATGTCGCTTGCTGGGAATAGAAGTTGAATGAGAGAAGCATCGAAATCCGCTTCTAGCTGAACGTCGCCGTGAAGTAGGGCAATGATGTCGTCTTCGTTTTTCGCATTGCGTAGACGCTCTTCAACGCCGTCCGCACCCAGTACTTTTGTTAGCTGCTTAAGAATGCCCAAGTGCTCGTCTGATTTCGCCGCAATACCGATAGCAACGTAAACTGTGTTGCCGTCGCCCCATTCAACGCCTTCTGGGAAGTGGTGAACAGCAACACCCGTGGTTTTCACCATTGAGCGCGTGTCAGTTGTGCCGTGTGGAATCGCGATACCGTTACCTAGAAACGTTGAGTTCTGGTTTTCACGGTTTAGCATGCCTTCTACATAGCCTTGTTCAACCAGACCTTTGTCTGTCAGGCTTTTCGCGATGCTTTTGATCGCTTCAAACTTATCTGTAGCGGATTGAGATAGGGTAATGTCGTTCTTACTTAGCTTAAGCATGGTGCTTCTCCAGCCTTAAGGTATCTATTTCTAATTCATCTTGGCTACGCAGTACTTTGTTTGCGTAACGCCGTTTATCTATGGTTGCTGAACGTGTCTTTGTTCGTCATTTCTCTATGTGAGACGGTTTTGCTTAACAACAATTTACTGAACAAAAGAAACTGAATCGATTCAGCACTTGGTCAAATTTTTTAAAACACTCAGCGAAACTGTTTTTAAAATCGAAACTTAACCACTCAGTGTCTCAATGCTTTTAAAGCCTAGCAAAGGGAGACTGTATTGCTTGATTTTGGTGATTCTCGTCAATTTTTGAGTTTTGCTGAATCCTTTCAGCTTTTATACTGAATCGGTTCAGCATATAATTCAACTTATCGAAGGATCGTTGATGTATTAATATGATCCCGCGCACAGAATAGGGCTTAGAATATGACACTGGATGAAATAGCGAAATTAGCTGGGGTTTCAAAGACCACGGCAAGCTATGTGATTAACGGAAAAGCGCAGAAATACCGCATCAGCGAAAAGACTCAAAAGAAAGTCATGGCGGTGGTTGAGCAGTACAATTACAAACCGGATCACGCAGCATCTTCTTTAAGGGCGGGCAACTCACGTTCGTTCGGTTTGATCATTCCAGATTTAGAGAACACCAGTTACGCACGTTTAGCAAAACTGATTGAACAGAACTCGCGTAAAGCGGGCTACCAAATTTTGATTGGCTGTTCTGATGATGATCCACAAACGGAGCAAAAGGTTGCAGAGGCGCTTGTGAGTCGTCGTATTGATGCGCTATTCGTTGCGAGCAGTATGCCAGCAGCCAGCGAATATTATCTTAAGCTGCAAAACTCGGGTACGCCCGTTATCGCACTTGACCGTCCTATGGATGATGAGCACTTTTGTTGTGTGATCAGCGAAGATTTTGATGCGGCGTTTGAGTTAACCGAGTCGGTATTGTCTTCAGAGATTGATTCGATTGGTTTGATTGGTGCGTTAGAAGAACTGCAAGTCTCTAAAGAGCGTGAACTGGGTTTCCGTTCGGCTTGTCAGCAGGGTAGCACTAGTGTTTTGGTTGGCTATGGCCAGCACTTCTCCCGTGAAGAAGGCAAGAAGGTGCTTGAGGGTTGGATCAAAAAGGGCAAGTTGCCAGATGCTGTGGTGACCATGTCTTACACCTTATTAGAAGGCGTATTGGATGTGATGCTAGAAAAGCCAGAGTTGATGGGCAAAGTACGTTTGGCTACCTTCGGTGATAACCGCTTGCTTGATTTTCTTCCAATCAAAATCAACTCACTTCCGCAGCAGTTTGAGCTGATTGCCGACAGCGCAATGGAGTTGGCGCTTAATGCCTCAGCTAAACGCTATAAAGCGGGTGTAGAGTTGATTCCGCGTAAGATTGTTAAGCGCCACACTGACGCTAAAGCTTAATTTCTACCGTCAGCGCCACAAATGCGTGGTCGCTGGCGTTTTTATCTCTCTCAAAAGACGGATTGATTAAGTGCCCATCCAGCACTTGGTAGTTCGTGACTTCTGCTATTGATACATCGGCGTGCGCATCAAACTCTTGCGACAACAAGATGTAATCCAACACGTTTCCTTTCGCAAAGTGGTAGTGCGTTGCTGGCCGTGACTCTAGTGAGGGCGTTACTTGCAATTCCCATCCGTCATTGAGCTGTAAATCAGTGACGCTGTCACCATAATGTTCAGTCAGAACGTTGTTAACGCTGGTTGAAGTAATGCCTTGGTTCATATCACCCATTAATACTGTCGGCATTGGATTCAACGCGTACTGCCTTTGCATCGCGTCACGCAGCATTGCCGCTTCCCAACCTCGTTGTTGCGTAGATAGCCAACGGGCAATTGGTCTGCTCGCTTGTTCTGGAGTGGTTGAATCGGCAGGGCGCTGTGACTTCAAATGTGTGACGTATACAGAGATATGACCAATAATTGGGTGAACAACACAGGCACGGACGGGTTTGCGGCTAAAAGGTGGAGCGTCGATATGACCAAAGGCATTGAGCGCGTCTTTATCGAACGTGACCGCTTCAAAGCTTTCAATCGGAAAACGCGAGGCCACTGCAACCACTGGGCGAGAATAAATGTAATCGCCTTCAATGTTCGGCGTATCGACACAAGCAAAGTGTTCATAACCTATTTCAGCAAAGAAGGTTTTGGTTTCTTCGATGCTGAACACTTCTTGCAAGCCGATGATGTCGGGATTAAGTTGTTCTAACTGCGATTTGGTCCAAGCGAGTTTGTCCTGCCAATCGTCGCGAGAATATATGTTCTCGAAGTCGTAATACGCGCCAGGTGGTGCAACAAAGTTAAATAGGTTGGTGGTGGCAAAGGTAATGTGGTTCTTATTAGACAAAATATCGCTCGTTCAAGGAGTTATTGGGTGAGTATATACCCAATTGGACAAGATGAGTGAAGATCACGTTTCTATTTGTACGCATTCCGTTTAAACTCCGTTCATCAAGAAAAATGAGTAACGAACATGACCCAAGATTACGAACACGAAGAGTATTTAGAAGGCGAAGAGATTGAGATCGAAGCGATCGGTATCGACGTTGACGCGCACCCAATTGAGCTGTACAAGCTTTTCAAAATCGCGAACTTGGTGAGTGGTGGTGGTGAAGCAAAACACATCATCGAAGAAGGTTACGTTGCCGTAAACGGTGAGCTCGAAACTCGTAAACGTCGCAAAATGTACGACGGCGATTTCTTCGAATTCAACCAAGAATACTATGTTGTTGTATGTGACGCGCCAGTAACTGAACCTGAAACTGCCGAAGAAAAAGCAGAGAAGAAGGCGAAGAAAGAAGCACAAGCAGCACGTAAAGAAAAGTCTCGCTCGAAAAAGAACGACAAACCAAGTGCTAAAGGACCTAAATCTACTGGTCGTAAAGCCGCGCACAAAGAGCGTAAAGCACAAAAAGAAGCATTGTCTCAATCTGCTAAGAAAGGCAAGAAAGAGGAAAAGCCTCAGGTTGCACGCGATCCTAAGAGTGGCCGTAACTCTATCGACTTCTTCTAAGCGATTTGTTTCGATATTAAAATCGACATAAACAGAAAAGCGCCGCCTTGGTGAGTAACCTTGGCGGCGCTTTTGTATCTAAAACAATTTAATCTGTATCTGTGGTATCGCGTTTAATGTAGCACTTTGGTTGTTTCTTTTTGAACAGTCCAATGGTGAATCGAGTTTGGTTTCGCCAGATAAAAACCTTGGTAGTAATCCAAGTTTAGTGCTTGCATGGCTGAAAGCTGTGTATTCTCTTCGACACCTTCGATGACCACTTTTGCGTTCATCTCTTCAGCAAGATCTACTGCATTGGCGATCGCTAATGTGTCACCAGAGCAATAATCGAGTAGGTAAGAGCGATCTATTTTGATGATGTCTGGGCAAAGCTGCTTAACACGTGACATATCAGAATGGTGAGAGCCAAAATCATCAATCGCAAACAAGAAGCCGTTTGCTCTCATGAGTTGCACTGCCTGAATCAAAAGTTCTGTATCGCCACAAGATTCCTCAACGACTTCAAAGACCACATCAGAAGGTTCCATACCTAACTCAAACAATCGTTTGTAGAGCAGGCCATTGTCTTTAAAGCCCATGTCTTTGGTCAGCGTCAGCAAAGTCTGTGGCATGACGTTAAGAAACAGCTTGATTGGTGATCCTGCAAAGTGACGAGCAAAGTTACGGATATGAATCGCACGGGAGAGAAATTCAATACAAAGTCGGAAGTAAGTATCGATGCTGGCATCAGCAAAGAAGAGATCCGGTCGAATATTCGTGCCATCTGCACCACGAATACGGAGCAGGGCTTCCATCCCGATCATTTGTTGGTGTTTATCAAAAATAGGCTGATAAACACTGTGGAAAGTGTATTGATTGAGCACAACGTAGTATTCGCCAAGGCTGTCCTGCCTTATGTACTGCTCGTAATCGGACTGCTTCTTTAACTCCATGAAAAACGCCAAAAAATTAGCATGAAAACGACTGTAACAGGATGGAATTCCGATTTGAAGCGCTACGCTGTCTTATTTTTGAAGCCTATTGAGTTAATTTGAAATAGATTCCGATTTTTTCTCGATGTATCTAAAAAACATTGATAGACCGAAACAAATCAGGAAGTAAACGAAGCCAACAATTAGCCAGATTTCGAAAATGTAGCCTGATGAGTTCGCCATCTCTGTGCCGGCAAAGGTCATTTCTTGAATCGAGATCAGCGAAACGATGGAGGTGTCTTTAACCAGAGAAATCGTTTGTCCTGCAAGTGCAGGTGTAATCGCTTTAAGCACTTGTGGTGCGATGATGAAACGGTATTTCACCCAACGAGATAGACCAAGCGAGTCAGCTGCTTCCCATTGGCCTTTATCGACGCTTTGCAAGCCCGCACGAACCACTTCAGCAATGTAGGCAGAAGAGAGCAAACCCACACAAAGTACGCCGGACACAAGGTTTTCCCAAAGGTTAGCAGGGCCAAAGAAGAAGTGTTGAACCGCGTTAGGTTCGCCGCGATAGTTACGGAGAAGATCTTCCAAGCCAAGTAATGGGATTAACTGGTTAGAGATGAAAAAGTAGAAGATGAATACGAACACCAAAGGTGGAATGTTTCGTACCAATTGAATAAATGCGTTGGCAGGCCTGCGCAACCAAACTGTATCAGAAAAACGCGCTAACCCGAGCAATGTACCTAATACCAGAGCAAAGATGATGCCCCAAAGGCTTAAGCGCAATGTTGAGATTAAGCCTTGAAAGAAATACGGCAAGCCGCCATCTGCTCTTGGAGTGAATAGGAGGTCGATTGCTTCTGTCCAATGCCAGATGTAGTTTACGCCGACGGTAGAACGATGATAGAGCCAAACCCCAGCCAACGCGCAGATGGCAAGCAGTACCCAATCGAGTAGGTTAAAACGACTTAAGAAAAAGCCTGACTTTGCTTTGGTTGGTGCAACGCGAGTGGTGGTTTGTCCGCTCAAGGTTTAACTCCGATAGTAGAGAAGAAAACCGACCCGCAGTACGAGTCGGTGTTATTAATTATTGCAACGATTAAGGTTATTGACCTTGTGCAACTTGGTCTTGCCAATCTAGCGTTGAGAACCAGTATTCGTAACGCTCATCTAGCCAACCGTCTTGAGTACGAGCTTCAATCCACTTGTTGAAGAAGGCTTTC
Organism: Vibrio sp. CUB2; assembly: GCF_001557945.1. Classification (NCBI taxonomy): domain Bacteria; kingdom Pseudomonadati; phylum Pseudomonadota; class Gammaproteobacteria; order Vibrionales; family Vibrionaceae; genus Vibrio; species Vibrio sp. CUB2. The sequence continues at coordinate 157,262 of NZ_LNRB01000009.1, forward strand.
TTATCTTCTTCACCTAGACGAACAGCAAATGCCTCATTACCTTTGGATAGACGCTCAGTAAATGGAATGAACAGTTTGTCAGCATGCTTGATCGCTTCATGTTCCGGTTTTGGGCTTGATGCAATCACCGCGTGTGCGTTGCCGTTCAATACTTCTTGGAATGCTTGTGCATCGTCATCAAACTGAAGGATCTTCGCTTTAGGGAAAGTCTCACGCGCTACTTGCACTGTGAACGCGCCACGACGAGCGGCAATTTTCACGCGACGAGAATCAAAGTCTGAAAACTCACTAAAGCCAGCTGCTAGCTCTTTGTTTGCTGCTACTTGAACGCCTGAGTGCGAGTAAGGTTCAGTAAACAATACGCTCTTTGAACGTTCTGGCGTAATCGACATACCGCCAATGATTACGTCGAATTTCTTAGCAAGAAGAGCAGGGATGATGCCGTCCCACGCTGTCGGTACAAACTCAACTTTTAAGCCTGTATCCGCTGCGAGGCGCTTCGCCACATCGATTTCAAAACCAATCAACTCGCCTTGCTTATTACGCATTGCCCAAGGTACAAATGTCGACATACCAACGCGCAGCGTGCCACGCTCTTTGATTTGATCAACGTTTGGTGTCGCTGCTTCTTCATTGGCTAATGAAGGTAAAGCAATTGCAAGCCCAAATAATGCAGTAATGGTCGCTTTGAATAACTTCATGTTATCTCCTTATAATTTGCGCCAACTGGCTCCTAGTTTGTGTTCTAGCCAAGCGGATAAGCCAGAAAGTGATAATGTGAGAGCAAGATAGATTGCTGCCACAGTAAACCAAATCTCAAACGGCATCGCCGTCTCAGATACGATGTTTCTCGCCTCGGTTGTCAGGTCGAATATTGCCATCACACTGACGATTGAAGAGTTCTTAATCAGTGACACCACCTCGTTAGTCAACGGCGGCAAAGTGCGCTGAAGTACCTGCGGAAGAATCACGTCTTTGTAAGCAAACAAAGGTGATAAACCTAAGGTTTTGGCAGCTTCAAACTGACCTTTTGGAATGCTGTTTAAGCCCGCACGGAAGATCTCTGCCGTATAAGCACCTTGGAATAATGACAGTGCTAAAACAGCGGTACTGAATCTATCTAAGCCAATTACAGGGCCAAACACGAAATAGAGTAGGTAGATTTGCACCAGTAATGGGGTATTGCGAATCAACTCGACATAAGCGGTACCGATCGCGTTACCAACTTTGGAGTTACTGAGTCGTAATAGTGCGGTGACGAAGCCTATCACTAATGTGAAGAAAAGACTGATGGCCGAAATCTTTAAGGTCACGATAAGACCGTCGACCAACTCCGCTGGCCACCACTCACCATCTTCGTAAAAGGCGATGTAATCAGGAACGCGTTCCCATTGCCATTGGTACCCCATCGCTTGTGCGCCGGAATCGAGTACCCACACGATCGCTATCAAAAGAATGGCGATTTGTAATATGGCTTGTAAAACAGGTTTTAGAATTCGAATTACCATAGGCTAGTAGCTCAGAATCTGATTCAAAAACGCTTGGGTTCGTGGATGCTGCGGTGTTTCGAAAAGGGCTACTGGGGAGTTCATCTCGATGATTTCACCTTCGTCCATAAACACCACTCGATTCGCCACTTTTTTAGCAAAGCCCATTTCGTGCGTCACACAAATCATGGTCATGCCGCTTTGTGCGAGTTCCACCATTACGTCTAGCACTTCGTTGATCATCTCAGGATCGAGCGCCGAGGTCGGTTCATCAAACAACAATAGATCGGGCTCCATACAAAGGGAACGCGCGATAGCAACACGTTGCTGCTGACCACCAGAAAGTTGAATTGGATACTTATTGGCTTGCTCTTCGATGTTCACGCGCTTGAGATAATGCATTGCACGTTCTTCCGCTTCTTGTTTGGATAGCTTTAACGTGCGGATAGGAGCAAGAGTGAGGTTTTCTAACACGGTAAGATGTGGAAACAGATGAAAGTGCTGGAACACCATGCCGACTTTGCCAGGTTTTTGAGCTTTAGAATCGGCTGGTTGTTCGAAGACGCTGAGTTCACCTTCTTGGATGGATTCTAAGTGGTTGATACAACGAATGAGTGTTGATTTACCTGAACCGGAAGGGCCACAAACAACAACGATTTCACCGGTATGTACTGAAAAATTAATGTCTTTGAGGGCGTGATATTCACCATACCACTTGTTTACGCCGCTGAACTCAACAACGATATTTTTCTCTTTCAAGGCTGCCAACTTTTAGAATAAATTTCTTTCTACAATAACAAGTTATTAACCGTATTGCACCTGTTAATCAAGCATAAACTGTCCAACTGGTGAGCAAATAACTCGTGATAAAACTAACCGATAATATAGTCAGTTTTAGAGGAAACGGATCACTATGGCGAACACGGACATCGTGATTAAATATTGGGCGGAATAGTAGGTGGTCATGACAACTTGTCGAGAGAAAATCGACGTGCCACCGAAGCGTTCAAACGCCAAAACCGCACCGGATAAAGTAAAGACAAAGCTGCCTAAAACTGCAAATGCGGAAGATTGGGTTTTACCACTGGCATAGTATTCCATCGACATCCACAACATGGCCATGAGGACGAAGATGTAACTGGCGACAGACCATTTCTCTTTCCCCAAATCGGGTTTAAAGAAGAAATAAGCGCAGAGACCGACGCCGAACACGGCAAAAGGCAACCAAGGTGTAAAGTGCCAAGCTGCCATATTAATGAAGCCTAAGGCGTAACAAATTAATGCTAGGCAAAATAGCTTAATACCGAGAATGAACTTGTCTTTCGGGTGCATCATGGCTAAGTCACCGATAAGCGAGATTGACAGACCGGCGATGATCCACTGAGTGTAGGGAAGATGATTTGAAGGTGATAGGAGTAGCATTCCAATCATGGCTACGATCGGAAGCGGTTTGGTCAAAAAGAATAGCCATTTTGGGCCAGTCTTAATACTGATGATATGTATGAACGCACAAGCTATGACAATCAGCCACATACGAATAACTCTTGAATAGACGACTAAACGCTCATCTTTTTATGAGCAAGCTAAAAAAAGACACTTCGAATAGTAAGCACTTGGTTTGTTTTTGGTCATCGGCTTACATAACAACATCGAACCATCGCTTATTTGTTAGTTTTCTAGCAGAAAAGTTCAATATTTATCGAGTTGTCAATGTCGCGCTAAATTAACATAAAAAAACGGCATTGTGTCCGCGTAGACACAATGCCGTCAAAAAAGGCAGTAATTTAATAGATCGAGTCGTTATGCAACGGCAAGTTCTAGAATTTTTCGGCTGTTTTCTAGGTCGATTGCTTGGTTCTCGCCAAGAACCGTCATGCCGTGTTTGTTCAGTTGATCAATCACAGCATCGATAGCTGCTTGACGGTCATCACCGTAACCTTCAAGTTGAGTCGCGACTTCTAGCTGATGGTAGAAAGCTTCAATCGATTGGATTGTGCGTTCTGCCAAATCTTCACCTTCTGCCAAGCCAAATACGTTACGACCCATTTGCTCAAGCTTAGGGCGTTTGAATTCCATTTGGTTGCGAAGTAGAGATGGTTGAATGATCGCTAGTGAACGAGCGTGGTCTACGTGCCATAGTGCAGTTAGCTCGTGGCCAATCATGTGCGTTGCCCAATCTTGAGGAACACCACTACCGATTAGACCGTTCAATGCTTGGTTTGCTGTCCACATTAGGTTCGCACGCCATTGGTCGTTATCACGTTCTGCGAACTGGTCACCCAATACTTTTAGGTTTTTAAGTAGCGCTTCTGCGTAACCGTCTTGAACCATTGCGCCAGTTGGCAGTGTTAGGTACTGCTCACATACGTGTACCCATGCATCAACTAGGCCGTTGATAAGCTGACGCTCTGGTAGAGTTTTCATTACGTCTGGATCAAGCACGGCAAATTTTGGTTGAACAGCAGGCGCTAGAAATGCCAATTTGTCTTGGGTTTCTTTCTTAGTGATTACTGCACCCATGTTTGACTCAGAACCGGTTGCAGGCAAAGTAAGAATCGCAGCAAGCGGTGTTGCTTCTGTTACTTGATGTTTGCCTACCATGATGTCCCAACCGTCACCGTCGTATTTTGCAGATGCTGCAACGTACTTAGAACCATCGATAACTGAACCACCACCAACAGCTAGGATAAAGTCAACGTTTTGCTCTTTTACGATAGCAACCGCTTTATCTAGCGTCTCTTTTGTTGGGTTTGGCTCTACACCTGAAAACTCAAGCCATTCACGGCCTTCTAATGCTTGTGCTACTTGGTCGTAAACACCGTTCTTTTTAATAGAACCACCACCGTAGATAACGAGCACTTTTTGATCGGCAGGGATCGCTTCTTTGATTGCTGCGATTTGGCCTTGGCCGAAGAAGATTTGAGTTGGGTTGACGTATGAAAAGTTCATTATTAGACCTCTTGCTTCCAATGTGAGGAGAGTGAATACATGCATATTAGTACGCGTTTGTGAGAACGAGTAGGCTGATTTCTGCAAATTTATTGCCTATTTCTACAAATATGCGTTTCTTATGCTGGAACTGTAATCAGAACTCCAAGTATAGTGCGAGCATAACTATTGGAGTGACAAGATGAAGACACTTGCTGAGATCATGCAGCAATACGCCACTAAATTTGGTTTAGACGATTTAGAGGGCATCAAAGAAACCGCCATTGACGGGGTATGGTTCTACCGCAGTAGCAAAGGGAACAATCGTCAACCGTTTGTGTACCAGTCTGGCATCATCGTTTTGGGGCAAGGCTACAAGAACATTCACATTGGCCAAACGCCAGTTCGTTATGGCCCAGATGACTATTTGGTTGTCGGTGTACCCATGCCACTTGAGTGTGAAGCGATTGCTGTTGACGATGAGCCTTTATTGGGAATCTCCATCGACATTTCTCCCGCCATGCTGCAAAAGCTGGTCAAGAAGTTGGAATCACAACGATTCAGTAATGTTTGTGAGGATGATACTCGCTGTGGGTTGAAATCGGTACGCATGAACGACCAAATGTTGGATGCGTGCAAACGCCTTATGACGGCACTATGTAGCGATCTTGAAGTCGCAATGCTCGGTGACATGCTGTTAGAAGAAATTGTGTACCGCACGCTGGTGAGCGAATCCGGTCATGTACTGTTTGAGCTCGCACACCAAGAAGGTTCTTACGCGAGGGTAGCAAAAGCGCTAAACCGCGTTCATCAGGAATACCACGAACAACTCAATGTACAAACCTTGGCTGAAGAAGCGAACATGAGTGTCTCTGCATTCCACCAAGCGTTTAGAAGTGTGACTCTAGAGTCGCCTTTGCAATACATCAAAAAGGTGCGTTTAAACAAAGCACGCGAATTGATTCAGTTAGAAGGTCGCCGAGTGAACGATGCTGCGCGCCTTGTGGGTTACAGCAGCCCATCACAGTTCAGTCGAGAGTACAAGCGACACTTCAACGAAACACCCAGATCAACAAAGGCTTAGTGATCTTTATTTCAAAATTAGGACTTTTTTTGTCTTTTTTAATAATTTGCGATCGACATATTTATTTGGGTAATGAAATTAGTTGTTGGTGCAAAATAAGGTGTTAATTGTTGCAATCATTTAGTGGATTCTTGAGAGGTGCTGCTGAAAATTTATAAATACATAGTGTGAAATGCTGCACTTGTACTTAAGTTATTTTACGTCGAAACAAAAGTAACTATACGTGTTAGTTAAGCGTATTTTGTATTGTATTAACAATAACTTAAGGAAGAGCAATATGCACCTTAGAAGTGGGAAAGCAGTGAAGAGTGCCTTTACACTCAGTACATTAACTGCGTCTTGTCTAATGGCCTTCAACAGCTATGCAGCGGTTGATTGTGCACCTCTAGAAGTTTGGGATTCGTCGAAGGTTTATAACGGCGGTGACCAAGTTCAGCACGAAGGTAACGCTTATAAAGCGCGCTACTGGACTCAAAACAATAATCCAGCGCAAGCAGGTGAATGGGGTGAGTGGGAAAATCTAGGTGCTTGTAGTGGCACTGGCCCAGTAGATCCTCCAGTTAATGAAGTACCTACGGTGACATTAACATCGCCTAGTGCATCGGCTTCTATCACTGCTGGAGATGTTGTAAATCTTGCTGCAGACGCTGCTGACACGGATGGTTCAATTAGTAAGGTTGAATTCTTTGTTGATGGCGCATTAGTCGGTACCTCTACCGCAGCACCTTTCACTGCTTCATGGACGGCGACTGAAGGTGCGCACGAATTCTCGACTAAAGCGTATGATGATAAAAACGCTGTGAGTGTTGCGAGTGCAGTAACGCTTACAGTAAACGCAGGTCAACCAGGTAATGAAGCGCCGACTGTAGATGTCGCTCTTTCAGCGACTTCTGTTGAACTAGGTGCGACGGTTACCGTTACAGCAAATGCCGCTGATGCGGATGGTACAGTGGCGAAAGTTGAATTCTTCGCTGCCGGTTCCCTTGTTGGTACAGCAACAACAGCACCATACGCGGTAGATTTCACGCCAGCACAAGCGGGCAGTGTTTCTATTTACGCGAAAGCGACAGACGATGCAGGCGCAACAACAGATTCTTCTCTTGTATCTCTAACAGTGAATGGCGGTGCAATTACATCGAACTGTCGTCCTGACGGCCTATACCAAACGGCTGGTGTCGATGTTCCTTACTGTACAATTTACGATGAAGAAGGTCGTGAATTAATGGGGGCTGATCACCCTCGTCGTGTGATCGGTTACTTCACTAGCTGGCGTAGTGGTAATGACCCACAAGCTGCTTACTTAGTAAAAGACATTCCATGGGATCAACTTACACACATTAACTACGCGTTCGTCAGTATTGGTTCAGACGGTAAAGTAAACGTAGGTGATGTGACAGACCCGACGAACCCTGCAACAGGTAAAACTTGGCCGGGTGTTGAAGTTGACCCTGCGTTAGGCTTTAAAGGTCACTTCGGTGCGCTAGCAACTTACAAGCAAAAACATGACGTTAAAACACTGATTTCAATTGGTGGTTGGGCTGAAACAGGTGGTCATTTCGGTGCTGATGGCAACCGCGTTGCTGACGGTGGTTTCTACACCATGACAACCAACGCGGATGGTTCTATTAACCACGCGGGTATCGAGAAGTTTGCAACGTCTGCTGTTGAAATGATGCGTACTTACAAGTTCGACGGCCTAGACATCGACTACGAGTACCCAACATCAATGGCGGGTGCTGGTAACCCTTACGATAAAGACTTTATGGAACCGCGTCGTCCATATCTATGGGCTTCTTACCAAGAGCTAATGAAAGTTCTGCGTGAGAAATTGGATGCGGCGTCTGCACAAGATGGCATCCACTACATGCTGACTATCGCAGCGCCTTCTTCTGGTTACCTACTGCGTGGCATGGAAACCTTCGACGTCACTAAGTACCTCGATTACGTGAACATCATGACTTACGATTTGCATGGTGCTTGGAACGATCACGTTGGCCACAACGCGGCATTGTTCGATACGGGTAAAGACTCTGAGCTTGCTCAATGGAACGTTTATGGCACGGCTGCTTACGGCGGTATTGGTTACTTGAACACTGACTGGGCTTACCATTACTTCCGTGGTTCTATGCCAGCAGGTCGTATTAACATTGGTGTGCCTTACTACACCCGTGGTTGGCAAGGTGTAACTGGTGGTGATAACGGTCTATGGGGCCGCGCGGCACTTCCTAATCAATCAGAGTGTGCTCCAGGTACTGGCGAAGGTGAGAAGAACAACTGTGGTCACGGCGCTATCGGTATCGATAACATGTGGCATGATACTGACCCTAAAGGCAACGAAATGGGCGCAGGTTCAAACCCAATGTGGCACGCGAAGAACCTAGAAAAGGGCATTTGGGGTTCTTATGCTCAAGCTTACGGTCTTGACCCTGTAAATGATCCTTCCGATAAGTTTGTCGGTTCTTACACTCGTCATTACGATGATGTTGCTGTAGCCCCTTGGCTATGGAATGCAGAGAAGAGCGTATTCCTATCAACAGAGGACAAAGCGTCTGTTGAAGTGAAAGCGGACTACGTTATCGACAAAGAGATCGGCGGTATCATGGTCTGGGGGCTAGCAGGGGACTATAACTGTTACGGACTAGACGCTAACGGCAACCGAACGACGATTGATGCAACAGAACAAGCTTGTGCTGCGGGCAATGGGGAATACCACATGGGTAACACTATGACTAAAGCGATTTACGACAAGTTTAAGTCTGCAACGCCTTACGGTAACAAGATCGCAACTGGTGCAATCCCAACCGAAGCTGTAGACATTGCAGTGAGTGTTGGTGGCTTCAAAGTCGGTGACCAAAACTACCCAATCAACCCTAAGATCACCTTCACAAACAACACGGGTCAAGCGATTCCTGGTGGTACAGAATTCCAATTCGATATTCCTGTATCTGCTCCGGATAACGCGAAAGATCAGTCTGGCGGCGGTTTAAGTGTGATTGCTTCTGGTCATACTCGTGCGAACAACATTGGTGGTTTGGATGGTGTAATGCATCGCGTATCTTTCTCTCTACCTGCATGGAAAGACCTACCAGCGGGCGGCACTTACGAACTTGATATGGTTTACTACCTACCAATCTCTGGCCCAGCTAACTACACAGTAATTTCTGGCGGTAAAGAGTTTGCGTTCAAGTTTGAACAACCAGACCTACCAATTGGTGACCTAAACTCTGGTACTGGCGGCGGCGGTGGTACTGAGCCGGGTACATGTGATACTACGGGTCTAGTTACTTACCCAGATCTTCCGCAAACAGATTGGCAAGGTAACCCAAGCCACGCTAACCAAGGTGATAAAGTGATTCACAATGGTGTGGTATACCAAGCAAACTGGTGGACTGCATCAGAGCCGGGTAGCGATGGTAGCTGGTCTACAGTATGTAATGTCTAATTCAGATTAGTTGAACAGTAAAAGCGCGCGATTCACATCGCGCGCTTTTTATTTGGTGGGGTGTTGGGTGTTGTTATGACGAATAGCTAAGTGCAAAGGTTAGAACTCGTAGCCTTCTGGAATCACGACAATGCCTTTTTCTGACACATGGAATCGTTTTGCATCTTCAATTTTGTTCATGCCGATTTGAGTGTGCGGCGGGATGCGAACATGCTTATCGATGATACAACTTACCAATTGACAACCTTCACCCACTTCGACATCGTCAAAGATAATACTGTCGACTACTGTCGCGCTATCATGGATACGCACATTCGATGCAATAACCGAGTGCTGAACTGAACCGCCCGAATTGATTACGCCGTTTGCAATGATGGAGTTAATGAAAATACCTTCATTACCAGTCGCAGAAGATACCGTTCTTGCTGGTGGAAACTGAGCTTCGTAAGTACGAATCGCCCAGTTTGGTTGGTATAAGTTCATTGGTGGGACGGGCTCTAATAAGTCCATATTGGCTTCATAGAAAGAATCAATGGTACCGACATCGCGCCAATAACAGTCTTTGTCTACACGTCCTTTACTACCACAGAATTTGTAAGCATAAACCGATTGAGTATCGATGAGTTTTGGAATGATGTCTTTGCCAAAGTCGTGACTTGAATCTTCGAGTTTTGCGTCCTCTTCAAGCGCATCTTGCAAAACGTCCATATCGAAGATGTAAATCCCCATAGACGCTAGACTCTGAGTTGGGTCATTAGGAAGAGTAGGTGGGTTCTTAGGCTTCTCGACAAAGGACTCGACTAAACCATTCTCTTTAATGCCCATTACGCCAAACGCACTTGCTTCTTCGACAGGCACATCCATACATGCGACCGTTAACTTCGCGCCGTTTTCTTTGTGCTCTTCCAGCATTGCAGCGTAGTCCATGCGATAAATGTGGTCACCGGACAGAACTACGACATACTTAGCGTCGTTTCGGGATAACAGCCACATGTTGTGGTAAATGGCATCTGCTGTGCCTTCATACCATGCACCACCTTTGCGCATTTGAGGTGGAACTGCAGTGATGTATTCACCAAGTTCGGGATTGAAGATCGACCAACCATCTCGCAAGTGCTTTTGTAGCGAGTGTGATTTGTATTGAGTTAACACTAAAATCTTTCTTAAACCTGAATGAAGACAATTAGTTAGTGTGAAATCAATAATGCGATATTTACCGCCAAATGGAACGGCTGGTTTGGCTCTATCATCGGTAAGAGGGCTCAACCTTGATCCCATACCGCCAGCTAAGATTACTGCGAGTGCGTCTTGCATAATGTTCCCTTTCCCTTATTTTACGTACATCGAAAGCAACTTAAAGCCTGAGGAGTTAGCCAACTGCTGGTGGCTTTCGAGTGACGTTGTTGAGTGTCCTTTGAACTTATAAATGGTAGTGCTATATAACGTAGTACAAGATTCGAGCCATTGGATTTTGTTAATAAAATCAATGCCCTTTAGAGGTGGGGTATTATTTATTGCACTATATTAGGGAGTGAGGAAATTGTTGCTGCACCGAATTGGTGAAATAAAGTAAATACTTTAACTTGGTGCTTTCAGTTTACAGTGTAAAGGGTTTTAAAAACAATAAATTAGCAGTCATTTAAAACGAAAACAGGAGCACTATGGCTCCTGTTTGTTTGAGATAAACGTTTAACGCTATGAAAGGCCGATAATATTGCCTTGATCGTCAAGATCGAGATTCATGAACGCGGGTTTATCCGGTAAACCAGGCATGGTCATAACATTACCTGAAAGCGCGTAAACAAAACCCGCACCTGCACATAAACGTAGCTCACGAATAGGAACGCTAAAGCCACTTGGCGCTCCTTTTACAGCTGAATCAGTGGTAATGGAGAGCGGCGTCTTCGCAATGCATACTGCTAGTTCATCAAAGCCCAATTGTTCAAAGTGCTTTAGCTGTTGCGTCGCGAGTTCACTCATTTCAATATTTGCGGCGCCATAACCCGCTTCGCAAACGGCCATGAGTTTCTCTTTTAGAGTTTGCTCTTTGCGGTAAAGAGGGCGGAAATCAGAAGCTTGTTCACACGTTTCAACAACGTGTCGCGCTAGTTCTACGGCTCCTTCACCACCATGACCAAATGCTGTGCTGACGGCCACCTTAACTTCAGGGTTAAATTCGTGAATCAATGCCTTAAGCGCTGCCAATTCTTTCTGAGAATCTTGTGGGAATTGGTTGATGGCAACCACGGCAGGGATACCGTATTTGTGGACATTGTTAATGTGCCACTTTAAGTTTTCAAACCCTGCTTCAAGTGCAGCTTGGTCTGGATTGAAAATTGAATCCGGAATGGCCATACCTGGGCGAAGATCATAGTGACCTGAGTTTGCTTTTAAACCACGTAACGTAGCGACAATCACGACACAATCTGGTGCACGACCCGCAGCAGGCGCTTTAATGTTACACGCTTTCTCGAATCCCATGTCTGAGCCAAAACCCGCCTCAGTGACAACGTAACTAGAAAGCTTTAGTGCAATTTGGTCTGCGATGATAGAAGAGTTGCCGTGAGCGATGTTCGCAAATGGACCCGCGTGGATTAGGGTTGGCACACCTTCTAGTGTTTGCATCAAAGTTGGTGCAATCGTCTCTTTTAGTGTAACCGCCATTGCACCAGCAACTTGCAAGTCTTCAGTTGTCACTGGAAGGCCATCTAAGTTGTAAGCCACGACGATACGGCCAATGCGTTGACGCAGATCTTTTAAGTCTTTAGCTAAAGCGAGGATCGCCATTAGCTCAGAAGCGGCAGAGATATCAAAACCTTCTTCACGTTCAAAGCCGTTGATAGTTTTGCCTTCTTCATTGAGACCAATCTTAACCATGCGCAGTGCACGGTCGTTATGGTCCATCACGCGTTTCCAAGTGATTCGTTCGACGTCGATCTTTAGTGCTTTTAAGCCAGTACGGGCTTCGAACGCCTCGTAGCCTTCGCGTTGTTCATGATAAAGGCGAGCATCTAATGCGGCTGAAGCTAAGTTATGTGCCGCTGTTACCGCATGAATATCGCCAGTTAGATGTAGGTTTAACTCATCCATTGGTGCAACTTGGGAGTAACCACCACCTGCAGCACCACCTTTGACACCAAAGACTGGCCCCATTGATGGTTGACGGATACACGCCATTACAGATTGGTTGATCTTAGATAAACCTTGAGAAAGGCCGATTGTGGTTACGGTTTTACCTTCACCCAGAGGGGTAGGTGTAATTGCAGTGACCAACACCAACTTGCCGTCTTGATTTGCGTTTAAGCGATCAAGACATTGGGGATGAACTTTAGCTTTGTGTTTTCCGTGTGTATCGAACTCTTGTGGTAAAAGACCGGCATTGGCAGCAACGGTAACGATAGAAGACAACGGTGTGTTTCGGCAAATTTCAATATCAGACTGCATGGATACTCCAAAAAAATGGCTAACACGTGGCGTTCAACATCAAGTAAGCAAAAGACTTAGCAAGTGTTGCGCAAACGTTTGCGCAAGAATAATACTGGTAAAAAACGAGGTGTAAAGCAGTTCGTGCGCCTTAGCGTGCTACATCATAACAAAAACCACTAATTACTGCGCTAGATCAAAACAAAAAGGCCACCAAATGGTGACCTTCGCATATTTATTGCTCTAAGTACTTGGTTCTTAGCGATCCCAGTAGGTTTCTTCTAGGCTATCTTCACGTTCTGGTAGTGCACGTGATAGGCGAGGAGAGTGCTGAGTTAACACCTCGTAGCTTACACGGTTTGCGTATTTACAGATCTGGGATAGAGAAGAGTAAGTTAGGCAGCGTACTTCGTGTTTTTCAGAGTTTGGCACTTCTTTATGGTGGAACGAGTTCGCCGCCATGTCGTGTAGAAGCGCTGACAATGCTGCATCACCTGCACCGTTGGTGTTTTTGATCTCAAGTGGACCACCAAGGTAAGGACCAATGTGTGAGTACACTTTCATTGGGTTTTGGCAATCGTCTTTACGCATTGCACGGCTAAACTCAAACTTGTTGAACTCTTCAATCGAGCCTTCAAGAATATCGTGCGTCGTTTCGCGTTTCACTTTCTCATCAGTGTAACCCGCCATGTAAAGACCATCAGGACCTGCAGTACAAAGTACTAGATCTACCCACTCCAGTGCTTTATTCGCTGCTGCAAGTGGATCGCCTTCGCCAGTCAGTGCTGCGCCTTCTTCTTCGTTCATTGCAACAACAGATACGTTCTCGCGAATGTACTCTTGCCACCATTCAGCGTTGCCTTCGATCACATATTTAGTACCAAGCGTCAGTACTACAGGGACCTCGTGCTTCTTAGCAAACTCAATCGCACGTTGAACGGCTTGAGGCATTTGATCTTCTTCTTTACCACGCATTAGGTAAGAAGAAACAACCAGAGCAGATGCTTTGGTAAATACTTCTTCTGGAATGCTCTCTGGAGAGAGTTTGTTCATGTGACCTTCGTTGATCGCGAAAGTACGTTCGCCATCGTGAGTGATCAACGTGTAACAACGACCAATTGGACCATCTACGGTTTGTAGGTGGTTTAGGTTCATACGAGAAGAGGTACGGCACAGGTAACGGTAAGCGAAAGAACCAACTTGAATGTTCTTTGACATAACGCCGAGTAGCACTGATTTGCTGTCCGCAAGCACGGAGTAGTTATGAAGTGTGTTACCGATAGTGTCACCTGGGTACTGGTGAGTAATCAGACCTTGTTCTACTAGCTCTTCGTACAGTGCGTCCGCTTTGCTCTCTTCAAGAACGAGAGAATGTCCTTTACTTAGGTTGTATTTTTCTAAAAACGCATCATCTACGCGCGCTTCGATATCTACGATGGTTTGACCCACACCAACGACCGTAGGGCGGTACAATTTCGGTGCTTGTCGAATTTGGTTTACTAATGGATCTCGAGCGTGAGTTGGAAAGTAGTGTTTAGATTTTCGCTGACCAGGAAACTTCATGCTTGTTCTTGAGTGAGAAAAAAAGAGGCGGGATTGTATCACAAAATTTTGAAAATCGTTCCGTTTTCTTGCAAAGAAATTTGCCCGCTGAAAAATTCAACGGGCTGCTGTTTTTACACACAAATTGGGGTTAATTTGTAGGAGTTACAGTCGGTTCTACATAAGCTTTTGTGCCATATAGAGGAACAGTCGATAAGCTATGTTTGAAACTGCCTTCCGTCTCCTTGGTTGTGTAAGACAAGTAAAGTAGCGTTTGGTTTTCTGGATCGTAGATGCGACGTACTTTCATGGTCTTGAAGAAGATGCTTTTTGATTTCTTGAAGACGACTTCACCAGATTTGCTTTTATCAATCTTAGCAATCATCTCTGGCGTGATGTCACCTGTTTGACGACATGAAATAGAACTGTCACTTGGATCAGACAAGCTTAAATTCGCCTCGATAGAAGCAATATGACAAGTTACACCCGTCACGACTTCGTCTTGTAGGTGGCCGATTTTGATGTCTTTCATTGTAAACATACCCAGTGATACGTCACCCACTTCATTATCACTACACCCAGCCAGAACAGTTACCAAACCCAAAGCAAGCAAGCTTTTCTTCATTTTTCATCCCTTAATTAGGCTAATTTATTAATTCAATTTATCAGACGCACACACTTAAAACAAAATTTGGCGTTACCTCAGGAGTTTAGCTAGGTTTGTAAGAGGCTTCATGCTAATGTACCGCTCCAGAACAGATGACGCCTACATTTCTAATCAAAGTCCTGTTTTTCATTCGCTGTAAAACACTAGGCTTGCAGCGCTTAAGGTAAGAAAATGAACCAACAACAATTAGAAAGCATCAACAGAAAAAATGCGTGGTTGCATGATTTAGTAGAAGTCGAATTTCCTACTAAAGAAAGCATTGAAGGACGAGCCATCTATACTCGTATGCTCGACGCTTTAACCTACGATGCTGTCGATAAAACTACGCTTTTAGAAAACGGGCAAGAGTTAACAGGGGACGACATCTTCCTTGTTGATTTTCATAGGCTTACCGTGATGTTTTCGATTCTACAGTCACAACGTTGGTCGGATAAGCACGAGCAAGAAATGATCGTGGAATACTTAACTCAGATCATTTTGACACCTGAGTTTGAGCTTTATGTCGGTTTTAAACAAGGCGAGGCTGTGGCAGCGGCAATTGTCAGCCAATATGAAGGCAACACACTTGTTTCTGACATTACCGTTTCTCAAAACTTGGATAAATCGCAGTTTGTGTGTGATTTGGCGAAAAAATTGAACGACGATCAAAAGTTGTGTGAAACAATAGTCGTAGAAAATTGATCAATGTCGGTCCCAGTAGGGGATTTGGCATTTAATATGTGCAACAACATTCTTTCTCGGCTGGGCGACACATGGTTATGCGTTTGACGCGTTTATTGGCTCTATTTTTATGCCTAGGGACGGCCACAGTCAATGCTGACCAAACGGATTGGGAAATCAAAAGAGTACTGGTTTTACATTCGTATGAGCCCTCATACCAATGGACCAATGACATTCAACGTGGTATCGAAGAAGGTTTCGATCAAACTAACAGCGAAGTCAAATTATCGATCGAATACCTAGACGCTAAGCGGGTGCACTCAGATGGCTATTTTCAAAATATGGCCAATTATCTGCAGCTCAAATATCAAAACTACAAATTTGATGGCATCATCATCTCGGACGACGCTGCGCTAGCATTTTCCAAACGTTACTTACCAAGCGATGAACGATCCGTACCTTTGGTGGCTGTTGGCGTTAATAACACTCAAGCGACGTTAGACAGTTTAAGCACTTCCGGTAGTATCTTGTATGAACAAGATAAAGTTATCGAAAACATCAAGCTCATCATTAAGCTACGTCCTCAGATAAAGAACTTGTATTATCTCGCCGACAGAAGCATGACATCGGAACTGGTTCATGCTCGTGTTGTAGAAGAGATGAAGAAGTTTCCTCAAATCAATTTGATTGAGCTTCGGGATGAACCTTTGACTGAAGCTGCGGATAGGCTCTCAAAGATCAACCCAAATGATGCTGTTCTGCTAACTCATTTCAACACAGAAGCGGAACAAGGCCATTACCACTCTTACCAAGAAGTAGCACACGTTATTGGCGCTAAAAGTGTCGCGCCTGTGTTTGTCTTGTGGGAAATGTACCTAGAAGAACCGGGTATCTTAGGTGGATTCTTAAATCGTTCGAAGCAATATGGTCACGAAGCCGCAGAGCTAATGGCTGCCAAGTTGGGTCTATCGATGACCAAAACCGAGAACGAATTGATTTCTGAAGCCGTATTAGATTTCGTGGCCATTCAAAAATATGGTATCAGTCGCTACGACATTCCTAAATCAGCCCACATCATCAATGCACCACCTCCTGCAGTTAAAGTTAATATCAAACTGTTGCTCTTTGCTTGTGCACTGATAGTTCTACTTTCTTTGGTGATTGTTAGTCAGTTTATGACCATTCGCCAGCGTAAGGTGATCGATCAGAAGAACCGTAAGATCGTGACCTTACAAAAGCGCACCTTGAGCGTTCAAAAGGAGATGATTCACGTTCTTGGCGAGGCGATTGAATCGCGCTCTGGTGAGACAGGACAGCACGTTAAACGTGTTGCTAGATTGTCTGCGACCTTGGCTGAATTTTGCGGGTTAAGCCATCGTGAAGTAGAGATGATTGAAGTCATCAGCCCAATGCATGACGTTGGTAAAATTTCGGTTCCTGAATCTATCTTGGATAAAAGTGGCAAGTTAGATGAGGCTGAATGGGAAATCATGAAGCGCCATACGGTGAAAGGTTATGAATTGCTGAACAATCGTGAAGGCGAAATCACTAAGTTGGCCGCCATTGTTGCTCATGAACACCATGAGCGTTGGGACGGTACGGGTTATCCGAATGGCCTAAAAGGTGAGGAGATTCATCTGTTTGCACGTATTGTGGCGATTGCCGATGTTTTTGACGCCTTACTGAGTGAACGCTGTTATAAGCGAGCTTGGACGGTTGAAGAAGTTGTGGATCTGTTTACGCGCGAAAAAGGTAAACACTTTGATCCAACGCTGAGCCAATTGTTATTGGATAATTTGGACGACTTTATAGAAGTGCGTTATTTATATCCAGATTCTGAAGTTTAATCCTTTCCTTTGTACCGAGTGAAGTTTCATATTTCTTAATTTAGGGGCTTCATTCGGTGATCTCGCTTAAAAAATCATTAATTCCTCTTTCTCATTTCTACGAAATGCCAAGTCTGTCGTTTAAACATTTCTAAACTTACCTATCATGTTGATACATATTTAGTACAAATAAATAAGTCAATAAGGCCAATTAAATTGGTCAGCTAAAGTCTTTAAGATATTCAGCGTCGGGGGGAAGGGCGTATGGCTATTAACAATATAAAATGTGTCATCTTTGATTGCGATGGCACACTAGTAGACAGTGAACGCTTGTGTTGTCAGGCCCTAGTGAACGTCTTTGGCCAATACGGTGCAGAGATGAGTTTTAGTGAATGCGTAGAACACTTCAGAGGCGGTAAGCTTGCGGATATCCTTCGTGACACTAAAGAGTTGATGAACTTAAATGTTCCGATTGATGTACTAGAGCCGCAGTACCGTGACGAGTTACAGAAACTGTTTGTCCGTCATTTAAAACCAATGGACGGTGCGAAACGACTTATCCAGTTTTTAGATTCGCACAATATTGAGTATTGCGTGGCGTCAAATGGACCAAAAGATAAAATAGAATACTCGCTTGAGTTGACGGGGCTACTTGATGCGTTTAAAGGCAAAGTGTTCTCTGCATTCGATGCGAACAGCTGGAAGCCTGAACCAGACTTGATCATGTACAGCGCGATGAATATGGGTTTTTTACCAAGTGATTGCTTGTACATTGATGACACGCCGAAAGGCGTTGAAGCAGGGCTTAACGCTGGCATAAAAACCGTACAACTATACAACGGCGCACCGATTAACTTGGTCGATGACGAACGTGTTATTCAAATTTCCCATCTAGATGAACTAAAAGAGCAGCTCTTAGGCTGCTCAGTTTAGTGACAAATATTACTCAAACTATGGATGTGTTTAAATTTAGTTTGTAGGTAAGGAGTTTGATGTAAGCACTGGATGGAAGAAAAGTTTTTTGTATGAAACCCGCAAGAGGCACATGTGAATTTTTCACCATCGGATGAAATCAGATATTCATCGCATTGGCAGAGTGGACACTGGAGATCTTCAGTGTCTTTTGTTTTGTTGTAATTATTCATATTGTTCACCAGCAGCAAAATTAAATTGGCAAGATCTAGAATAGCCGAACACCTAACCTTTGAACATTCTTTAGTCGAATTCAGAGAATTATTTCGATTCACTTCAAAGTAAATTAAACAAGCACTCATCGAACGCTTGATTTAATTATTTTTCCGCTCGCTTTCCCTCGACAATCTAATGGTTGCTTTTTGCCCGTTGCCGTTGATCGAGCATAAAAAAAGCTCCACATTGGGAGCTTTTTTAGCGTGTTCGAGTTTTAGACTGTTCGGTATCGCTTCAATACTTCGCCAAGGGATTGAGAAGCTTTGGTTAAGTTTGCCACACCAGTTGTCGATTGTTCGGCAACTTCACGAATAGTATTGGATTGCGAACGAATGTCAGACAGCTCAGAAGCGATGTCATTCGCGACGGCACTTTGTTCTTCTGCAGATGTTGAAATCTGAATACTCATGTCCATTAATGAACGTGCAGAGTCGGCAATTGCGGTGACGTCACGACCAATCTCATCAATCAACTGGCTGCTTGTTTGTGCTTGTTGAACCGTACGGTCAGTGATAGACGCAATGTTCTGGCTTTCCGTTTGCAATTTCTCGATCATCGCTTGGATTTCGACTGTTGCCTGTTGCGTGCGGCTAGCAAGGGTACGAACTTCATCTGCGACAACTGCAAAACCACGACCTTGTTCACCAGCGCGCGCCGCTTCTATCGCTGCATTTAGCGCGAGAAGGTTGGTTTGTTCTGAAATCGCGTTAATCGTGGTAATCACATCGTTAATCTGTGTCGTGTTTTCGTTCAAACTGCTAACAGATGCGGATGCTTGTTCGATGTAACTCGATAGTGTTTCGATTTCCGAAATGACGCTTTGAACCCGACTACGGCTATTTTCGATTTGCTGAGCATCTTGATCTGATTGCAACGTAGCTTGCTGAGAGATACTTGAGACTTCTTTTGCTGAAGCCGTCATCTCTTCCATCGCTGTCGCAACAGAATCCAGCGTCTGGTATTGATGTGCGATTTGCGTTTCACTGAGCTTCATGTCTTGCTCAAACGCAGCGGATGTCTCACTTAACGTGTTGGCATTGTCTTTTACATTGTTGACAAGTTCTGTCAGCGTATCCATTGATTTATCTAGTGCGCAACCAATCGTGCCAAACTCATCACGACCCGGATGAAAACCTAGGCGAGAAGTTAAGTCACCTTCTCCAATTTTCTGCGTAGTGGTGTATAGCACCCAAAGCGCACCACCAAGGAAAGTCGCAACCCAGTAAGTGAAAAGGGCGAATGGTACCATCCAAAGCAAGCTAAGAAGGAAAGAGGTTAAAGCGTCAGATTTTGCTTGCTCAAACTGGCGTGAAAGGTTTTCTGTCAGTTGGATTGCCTGACCTGAACTCAGCTTCGCATAAACCGTCACGGTGCCGTTGTTGAATTTGGCATCATTAACGTTGCTCACGTTTACCACACCATTCACGCTTGCCACGTTTTGTACTTGAGCTTGAACTACGCCTGAGAGCTTCGCTTCTGCCGCTAGGATAGATTGCTGCTCAAACTGTTGAATATCATTGAAATAACGGCTTCCCGCCACTGAAGTTAAAGTCACTAGGAATAGAAGGAAAATGACCCACATTTTGTCGTTGATAGACATCTTGATAAATAACCTGTCTATCGTTCTAAACTCAACTTCTCTCATTTATAGCTCCATTTGAGATGAAAAGGGGATGAACAAACTTAGAGATATATCGAAACAAAATATGCGATGGTTATCAGCAAAATATGTAACGAGAGGTTGATAGATTTCAAAATATGAGATCTATGATCGCTTATAACGGTACGTCGTCTCCATAAATGACAAAAAACTAAATAAAAACTGACAGTTTGTTAAAGAAAGGGTGGGTGCAATTTAATGTAATTAATGAACGAGAGGGTGTTATTAGAGCAAACGTTTACTTATGATTTCTGTCATAGCTTTCTAAAACTTTACTTCTCGCTGTCATGAATGTGTCATATAAAGGCTATAAAAAGGAGTTGCTGTCATCGATGAAGAAAAAAAATGGCAGTAGAGATTGAAGCAAGCAGCTTCAGGAGATGTAAAACAAAGGAGGTCACAATGAGCGACCAATATCAAAACGACGAATGCCTAGAGATGCTAGATGCTCTTGAAATCGGTATTATCTTGTCGGACTACATTGGCTCAGAAGACGAAGCTGAATAAGTACAATTATTACTCTCATCGCGTCACAACAGACGTTATACTAAGTTCATGTAAGACGAGCCAAAAGGCCACTCACAGCGTCTAATGAACTTTCTAGCCCACCTGCATATTGCAGATCACTGTAATAGCCATTTAATGGGAAACTTGCTTGGAGATTTCGTAAAGGGAGATCCAAGCAAGCAATATCAGACTGATATTTCCAATGGCATCAAACTCCACCGTTTCGTTGATCGTATTACCGACCATCATGCTCTTGTTGAAGAATGCAAACCGCACTTCACAGGTGTTGCTCGACGTTTCGCTCCCATCGCACTTGATATGTTTTGGGACCATTGTTTAGCGAAAAATTGGTGCACATTCAGCCCGCAATCTTTAGATTCCTTCGTTCGTTATGCGTATAGCGAAGTGAACAAACAAATCTCTGACGATCTTCCACCGCGATTTTTAATGCTTCACAGCCGAATGTGGAGTGGCGGTTGGCTACAGTCATATCAAGACTTAGAAAACATCGAGTTTGCCCTTCATCGAATGTCACAAAGAAGCCCAAGAATGGCTGACTTAACAACAACGTTCGAAGATTTGGACAATGAATATGAGCAATTGGAAGCGAAATTTGCTGCGCTATATCAAGATGTGTTGAGTCAATCCGCTGAGTATCATCAACAGTTAATTAATTCATAACGTCTTGACTGCTAAAGGTAGTATGACCAAAGGGGCTCTGGTAAACTCTGCGCTCCAAAAATTATGAGGTTTATCATGTCCGTTAATTTCGCTGATCTTGGCATTGAACAACAGTTGGTTGATACCCTAAGCGGTATGAATATCGTTACTCCGACACCTGTTCAGGAAAAGTCGATTCCGCATGTGTTGGAAGGTAAAGATCTACTGGCTGCCGCTCAAACCGGTACAGGTAAAACGGCTGCATTTGGTTTGCCGATCATTCAAACGGTTCAGCAAAAGAAACGAAACGGAACACCGCAAGCACTGATTCTTGTGCCAACGCGTGAACTTGCTCAGCAAGTGATGGATAACCTGACGCAGTACTCAGCAAACACCGATCTTAAAATTGTTTGTGTTTATGGTGGTACGAGCATTGGCGTACAAAAGAGAAAGCTGGAAGAGGGCGCTGACATACTGATCGCGACGCCTGGCCGCTTGCTTGACCACTTGTTTAACGGCAATGTAAACATCTCTAAAACTGGTGTTCTTGTGCTTGATGAAGCAGACCGCATGTTAGACATGGGCTTCTGGCCAGATCTACAACGCATTCTTCGTCGCCTACCTCAAGATAAACAGATCATGTTGTTCTCAGCAACATTTGAGAAGCGTATCAAAACCATCGCGTACAAACTGATGGATTCTCCGGTTGAGGTGGAAGTGTCTCCAGCAAACACGACCGCAGAAACCGTTAAGCAGATGGTTTATCCAGTCGATAAAAAGCGCAAGCGTGAGCTACTTGCTTACTTGATTGGTTCTCGTAACTGGCAGCAAGTGTTGGTGTTTACAAAAACCAAACAAGGCAGTGATGAGTTGGCCAAAGAGCTTAAGCTGGATGGCATCAAAGCGGTTTCTATCAACGGCGATAAATCACAAGGTGCGCGTCAACGTGCGCTTGATGAATTCAAAGAAGGCAAAGTACGTGCGCTGATAGCGACAGATGTAGCGGCTCGTGGTTTGGACATTCAAGAGTTAGAACAAGTAGTTAACTTCGACATGCCATTCAAAGCCGAAGATTATGTTCACCGCATCGGTCGTACTGGCCGTGCAGGTAAGTCTGGTTTGGCCGTTTCTTTGATGAGCCGCGATGAAGAGTATCTATTGCATGCTATCGAAAACCTGCTTGACCAACGTTTGCCGCAAGAATGGTTAGAAGGCTTTGAGCCGAGTTTAATCGAAGAGGTTGAACCGGAGCGCAATAGCGGTGGTCGTCGTAAGAGTCGTTCATCAGAAAAACGTAAGATGAAGGCGAAACTGGCTATTCATAAAAACCGTGGTAAGAACCGAAAATAAAAAGATGATGGCATTCATCAGTAGCTCTGATTATGCCGTCTTTGCTTCCCGGTAGGCTTCAAGCGTTTGTGGCATTGCCAATAAGTAGCCTTGATACATATCGAAACCGAGCTTTTTCATTAAGTTAAGTTGATGCTCGGTTTCAATTCCTTCTATAACGGTTTTTGAGCGAATATCTTTTGCCAAAGACAACGCTTCCATCAAACAAGAAAAATCACCATTCTCATATCTCAATAACAACGAACGATCGATTTTAATGATGTTGGGTTTTACACACCTAACGCGTTCTATTGTTGAAGCATCAATGCCGTAATCGTCTATTGCCAATAAATAGCCGTTATCGCTTAGCTCTTTTGTTGCTTTGTATAAGAAGTTTTCGTCGCTCGCATCGAGCTCTACCAATTCCATCACAATCTGTTCACGGCACAAATCCGCTTCAATAATGGACTGCTTTAATAAGTTGCTATAGGAAATGTCTTTTGCGAGCATTTCTGCTGCTTTTGGTAGAACGTTGAGAAAGAGCTTTTTATTACGAAACTTGGATTGACCAAAGTTACTGATGTGAATGAGACGGCTTAGTCGCTCAACGTTGATTTGATCTTCTGTAGGAATCGTAGTGGATTGAAAGAACTGGTCAGGTCGAATCATTAAGCCTTCTTGGTTACTGATACGAACCAAGGCTTCTAGACCGATAATGGAAAGATCTTTTTGATAAATAGGTTGAAACACGCTTCGCAATGTCAGCTGTTTATATTGCGCGATGTACTGACCATCTACTTGTTTTAAAATGCAGCTAAGCAGCTGCGAGATACTCATCATTATTGTTGTAACCTAGACCAAGACACTGTATTGATGCTTAACTGATTGTTGTGCATCTAGTTTTACTTTAGTTTCTTGAATCTAAGCGGGGAGCGTAGGCAAGGCAAGCGAGATAGCTCAACACACTCAGAAATATCGACCCGCCTCAAACAAATCGCTGAATGAACTGATAATCTACCCGTTGCTATTTGATGCTACCACTGTAAAACGGCATACAATTGAATGTACTTTCTCACCTGTTGTTGTTTATTGGAACGTCGTAAAGGGTGGCCGAATTTGATGTAACAAGGGCTGATTCCAAAACGTGTATCTAATGAATGAGTCAGCTGTGATTCGCTGGTAAAGAGGGTAATGCCTTGCTCTGTATACTCGTTAATCGGTTCTGGTAATTCTCCCATCCACCAGTGCAACAGTTCACGACTGGTTTTGCTGCGACTGATCCAATGGTCGCTGACTAAAAACAATAGGTCGTTAGGTTGCAGGGCATAACCATATTCACTTTGCCATTCCGTTATCGAAGAGAGCAGGTTCTCTCGGCATGAGTTACCAGCACTGACTAAATGGTGGCTCAATACCCAAACCGTTCCAATTTCAGATGAGATTCGGTAGTGGTGAGGTAGGTCGGGGGCATCAAGTACTTCAATCGGTTTGATGGTACTGCTATGACCAAAGTGACGAAAAGTGTGTTCCATGCGTCGAGCAAATGCGAGGCCGAGATGGTGTTCACTCATACCTTGGTTATGTACCGCAGGATAATGCTTCTCACACAGTTTGAGACAATCGTCCTGAAAATCATTGACACTTTGGATGACTAAGTCGAGTAGCAAAGAATATCCCTTAACGGTTAACAAATTGAACGGCGAAAGGTTAGCATAGTCCTTTTAGGATAGACTAATTTAGATAGGCAACTTCTTGATCTAAACATCAAAATTGAGAATAGAGTTCCGAAGGTAAAATATGATCAAACTAGAAAGAGCACAAAAAGAAGCATTGGCGACAGCGATACAAGATTACATGCAAGACGAGTTGGAAGTGGAAATAGGCCAGTTCGACAGTGAGTTTTTGATTGATTTCATCACTGAAAAATTAGCGCCTATCTACTACAACAAGGGCATCGAAGACGCCAAAACCGTGATCGAACGACGCATGTTAGAAATGACGGATGAACTGTATGAGATAGAGCAAGAAGTTCAACTCTAAGTGTCCGATTTTTAAATGGTTTGAAGTTCCTTCTAATTTTTCGAACAAGTTGTTTAAAAAGGTATTATTGGTTTGATGTAAAGGATGGTAAATAATCTGTTGCATACAAGGCAAATAAGTTAATGTTGTGTTTCTTGCTCAACATCAACTTAGGAAGATATCTAGGAACGTGAGATGGAAACACTGGTAAAGAACTACAACGTGCCGGCGAGAGCGATGCATTGGATTTCAGCGCTTTGCATTATCGGCTTGTTTGCTGTGGGTCTGTGGATGGTCGATTTAAGCTACTACAGTGAATGGTACCAAACCGCACCACATTATCACCGCTCTGTGGGCATTTTACTGGCAATACTCACTTTAGGTCGCATCGTATGGAAACATGTGACGGCGTCACCAAAAGTAGAAGGTAAACCTTACGAGGTAGTTGCAGCAAAAGCCGCACATGGGGTTATGTACCTGTTGCTTATTACTATCTTTGTTTCAGGTTACCTCATCTCAACATCTGATGGTCGCGGTATCGAAGTATTTAACTGGTTTACCGTACCAAGCGCAGGGGAGTTATTCCCTGGTCAATCAGACATTGCAGGTGAAATCCACTTTTATGCAGCTTGGGCTGTGATCCTAATGGCAGGATTGCATGCTGCTGCTGCACTCAAACATCACTTTATCGATAAAGACAACACATTAAGAAAAATGTTAGGAGCTTCAAAATGAAAAAGTCACTTTTCGCTACAGGATTAGCAATCGCTATGGCACTACCGTTTGGTGCTAACGCTGCAGATTATGTTATCGATACTAAAGGTGCTCACGCATCAATCAACTTCAAAGTTAGCCACCTAGGTTACAGTTTCATCAAAGGTCGTTTTAATACATTTTCTGGTGACTTTTCTTTTGATGAAAACAACATCGCTGACTCTAAAGTAAACGTAGTGGTTGATACGACAAGCCTTGACTCAAACCATGCTGAGCGTGACAAGCACATCCGTAGCGGTGATTTCATCGACGCAGGCAAATACAGCGAAGCGACGTTCAAGAGTACAAAAGTTGTAGACAAAGGTGACGGTAAACTAGACGTAACGGGTGACCTTACTCTTCATGGTGTAACGAAACCAATCACAATCGAAGCGGAATTTGTTGGTGCAGGTAACGACCCATGGGGTGGTGAGCGTGCAGGCTTCATCGGTCAAACTCGTCTTGAGCTTGCTGATTTTGAAATTCCTGTAATGGGTTCTTCAAGCTATGTTGATATGGAACTGCACATCGAAGGTGTTAAGAAGTAACTTCTAGCTCCTCTCGCTATACCTCGTTCTTAACGACATAAATGAAGAAAGCGCTCTAAACAGAGCGCTTTTTTATTGGTGCCAACTTGTCTTGCTAGTTGCTGGTTATTCGTTGTAATAGTCTTATGCAGTTTCTAGTACTTTGTCTTCAACTAGGTTTAGACGTTCGCCGTAAACTGGACGTAGTGCTTTTAGTACTTCGTTACGTGTTACTACACCAACCATCAAACCGTTTTCTAATACAGGAAGCACTTGTGGCTTGCTTACTTTGATGCTCTTAGCACGCTCTTCAAGAGAAAGAGAAGTAAAGCGTGTCGCCATGCCCATACTTGTTGTTGGGTAAAGTTGTTCTTTATCGATACATAGGAACTCAACTACATCCACTAAACGGTCACCAGCATCAATCGCTACAACGTCACGGCTCATCAAATCAACAACTTTTTGTTCTTGAGCAGGGATGTAATCTTGGCACCACAACTCAACCATTACGTCGTGCGCTGAGAAGAAACCAACCAAACGATTGTCGATGTCAACAACAGGAGCACTGATTAGATTGTTGTCCAATAGGGTATCTAGTGCAGTTGAAACTGGCATTTCTACGCTCAGAGTAACTGGGCTCAGGTTCATGATTTCTTTTACAATTGATGCGTTTTTCATAGTGGTTTCCTTAACTGACGTTAGTGTTGTAGTGTTTGTAATGGATGAAATTTTTGCTGCTTTTAGTTCTGGTCGGCGGTAGATACACCAGTTAGCTAAGCCAACTAACACAGCGCCGCCAACAATGTTGCCCAGAGTCACTGGAATTAAGTTTGCAGTGATAAAGTGGCCAACATTTAGGTCTGCGTATTGAGAAGCCGATACGCCAACCGAAGTCCAGAAAGTTTCTGGTGCGAAATTCGCGATTACGATGCCTAGCGGTACCATGAACATGTTTGCTACACAGTGCTCAAAGCCACTGCTGACGAACATTGCCACTGGCATGATGGTCATCGCTGCTTTTGTCATTGCATTTGCAGAACTGAACGTTAGCCAAATAGCAAGACAAACCAATAAGTTACATAGAATGCCCAGTGCAAATGCTTGTACCAATGTGTGGTGTAGCTTGTGCTGCGCAATGTTTAGTGCGTTTAAACCCCATTGACCCGCATCCATCTGGTACAAGCCAGCAGCGCTTACCAATGCAAGTAGGAACATCGCACCGATGAAGTTACCTACATAAACCTTGCCCCAAATCGACAACATTTTGCCGAATGAGATTTGTTTGTTTGCCCATGAGATGCTCGAAAGCACTGAGCTGGTAAACAACTCACCACCACAAATGACGATGAGTATCAAACCCATACTGAATGCTAAACCACCTGCAAGACGGCTAAGCCCCCAACCTGCGTCCGCACTACCTGTTGTCACTGTGATGTAAAACAAGAATGCTAAACCGATGAATGCGCCTGCCATAATTGCCAAACCCAGTGTCATGCCGCTGGTTTTGTTTGCTTTGCTAAGGGCAAACTTCTCAGCTTCAGCCATCATTTCTTTTGGTGAGAAATACTGATGATTTTGAGAGCTGGTCACCGCCATATTGACTCCTTAGTTTGTGGTTCCATAGAAACTCCTTGGTTAATGAAATCGAGACATTTAATGCACTCGAAAGAGAAGGTGTTATTGTTTTTTGTTGCGGTGTTCCCGAACCGCATATCCAGATTAAGTGGATGAGTGGTACAGGTAAAATTGATAATATTTAGAATCCTCATCAAATTATTTGATAAGTTTTTCAAGGCAGGTAAAATGAACTTCATTGCGTATTAACGCAGTATTTTTGGGGTTGCGAGAGTATGGTGAATACTCGCCAATTAGGGAGGAAACTTTGCGCTACTCACTTAAGCAATTAGCGGTTTTTGACGCAGTTGCAGATACCGGCAGTGTAAGCCAGGCCGCAGATAAACTGGCTCTGACACAATCAGCGACGAGTATGTCGCTCGCTCAGTTAGAAAAAATGCTTGGTAGACCTTTATTTGAAAGGCAAGGCAAGCAAATGGCGTTAACGCATTGGGGGATGTGGTTAAGGCCGAAAGCAAAGCGTTTGTTACAAGACGCACTGCAAATCGAAATGGGATTTTATGAGCAACATTTGCTGAGTGGACACATTCGATTAGGTGCGAGTCAAACGCCGGCAGAACACTTGGTTCCTGACCTTATCAGTATCATTGATAACGACTTTCCAGAGATGCGAATTTCGTTAGGCGTGCAAAGTACGCAAGCAGTCATTGATGGTGTTCTAGATTACAAATACGACCTAGGCGTGATTGAAGGTCGCTGCGATGACAACCGTTTACACCAAGAGATTTGGTGTCGTGACCATCTTACCGTAGTTGCAGCGTCTCACCATCCATTTGCACGTAACTCGTCTGTGAGCCTAGCGCAACTAGAGCAAGCAAAATGGGTATTGCGTGAACACGGCTCTGGAACTCGCAAGATTTTTGATAGTTCAATTCACCATCTTATTGAAGATTTGGATGTATGGCGCGAATATGAACACGTGCCTGTACTTAGAAGTTTAGTATCGAATGGCCAGTACTTAACGTGTCTACCATACCTTGATGTAGAACGTTACATCGAAGCAGGTGATTTGGTTGCATTGAACGTACCTGATCTAAAGATGGATCGAACGTTGTCATTTATCTGGCGTGCCGATATGGCGGAAAACCCGCTGGTTGATTGCATTAAGCGTGAAGGCTTACGCATGATGAAGGGTAAACCTTCAGTGCTTTAAGCGATATTCGAAACAAAATGATCGTATCTTAGAAAAGGCTCTGCATCTCGCAGGGCCTTTTTTGTCATTTATTGCTCGTTTCGCCCAATTTATTGTGACTTTGTTATTTTCGAAATCTGTTGATTTATCGGTTGCGTCAAATTTAACGTGTAAAAAATGAAACGATATAAACTTTAATGTGATCGTAATCACCGAAGTATTCGGCCTATATGCCTAGTATTGACTGCCTGATTTCAATGTATGAAGGCAGTTTTCGAACCATAACGGTACGAAACTAGCAAGCGGGTAAGAATACCATGACAACACTTTTAGCAATCTCTATTACCACTGGCATTCTCTCTGGCGTGTGGGGCTGGATCGCGATCTCTCTAGGCCTATTATCTTGGGCTGGCTTTCTTGGCTGTACAAGTTACTTTGCATCCCCGACAAGTGGCTTGAAAGGCTTAGGAATTAGCTTAATCACCAACATGAGTGGTGTTTTCTGGGCGATGGTGATCATCTACGGTTCGACTTATGCAGGGCTAGAGATTCTTGGCTATGTAATTACTGCTGTGGTTGCGTTTTTCATGTGTATTCAAGCTAAGCAAGCTTGGTTGGCGTACATCCCTGGTACTTTCATTGGCTCATGCGCGACTTTTGCTGCAGACGGCAATTGGCAACTTGTAGTGCCATCGCTGATTTTAGGTGGTGTGTTTGGTTACCTAATGAAAGCAACAGGACTTTGGTTACATGCGAAATCAGCCGCTACTTCTTCGCTTGCTGAGCAAGTACAGTAGTGAACCCCCGATCTTATTTGTATCCGCTGTGTATTGAGACTTATCCCGTTCAATACCGTTAATCAAAATTACTGATTCTTGATACAAGCACACCCAATTGGTGTGCTTTTTTTTGTCTTCGAGTTGTCACGTGTTGCCATTTGCCATGGTTACCACGCGTTTAAGCGTCCAGCGAAGGAGTACAGGAATGCATTCCATGCCTCTCTCTTCACAGTTTGCGACTATCGCTAAGGCTAAATCTGGCTTGGCCTGTTTTTTCAAAACACGACTTACAACTTTCTTGGCGGGCATGGGATGATCATGAGGAACTTTGATAATGTCCTTAAAGAATAATTCAAAGCCATTGTTGTAAAGGAAGTGCTCAATATCTCTGTCTGGAAGTTCTGTTAATCGATGACGTTCTTGGTCATTTTCCAAATGTGCGCGAACAGTATGCGCATATTTCTTACCAGCAGGGTCTCCATCTGTCACCACGTGCCAGTCAATGCCGAACTCCTTCGCAACTTTGACCAATGATTTCAATCCCGATTGAGCGAACTCAACAATCTGCACGCCCTCTGCGGCCAAATCATATCCGCATTGACGCGCTAATTCGTTGAACAGCCAGACCTCGGTCTCGCCCTCGACTAAAAGCCAACAGCGTGCAAACAAAGCGCCAGCACGGTGAAAGCGGATATGGAAGCCAATGCGACGCAATTGATCGACACTGAATCGATTCGTGTTGAGTGATTTTGCAATGGTACGGTCAGACAAGCGCATTAACCGGCGTATTGAGGCGAGAGGAACTGAGCCAAGCAATCGGGCACTGTTTGTCGTCAGAATCTTCTGCATCGGAAGAAGTTGCAACAAGCTCCAAGCGCGAGAGAGATGGGTAGGGTGCAAACGTCCTTCTGGATCTTCGATGATCAAAATAGGTCGAGCACAACGTCTCAAGTCGGTCGGTCCTTTTGCTTGAAGGTAAGCATTAAGCAAGCCCATTAACAGTAGACGTGATTGTTTGTTGTTTGTCTCTTTCAAAAACTGCGGTAAGCCTTTGTCTGAAGAAGGGCTGGCATAAAAAAGTCCATCGCGTGGTTTTCGAGGGTTGCCTTTTTTTACGCTTCTGAAAGCGAAGTAATGCTCCACTAGGGTTTGCATTGAATCTAAGCTACTTCGTACTTCGCCTTTATTTACATGGCCCGGCATGGCAAACAAGCGGCGGCATGTGTTGTTAATGCGCTTCTCAATGCGGGCGTTTTTATTTTCGCCGTTAATGTGGTTGGGCTGAGGGAATCGACGAGAATCGCGTAATCGGATCACTGGGTGTAACGTCATTAGCTCAATTGCGAGCTTTTCTGAATGGTGGAGCTGCTTAGGTTCACCATCACAGTCTAAAAATGCATATTTGGTGGTAATATGGTGTCCATCGCGCGTCGCACTTAAGCGATAGTAGATGACGTTCTCGTTATCAGCATTTATACACCAAGTTGGTTTTATCCGGCGATAACGCCCCGCGTTGACCTCTTGCTTATCTTGAGCTTTGAAACACAAGACGATTTGAAGGTGTTGCGTCTGTGGATGAGAAATGGCGTAATCGACGTGAAAATCCGTCATTTCAAATTGATAAAGCGAGCCATCAGCTGGCAGTGCGAGGGATAGAGCATCAAGAAGGGAAGACTTACCCCAAGTGTTTTCGCCGATCAGAGTTGTCAGCTCGTCAAAAGAGAGTGAAAGGCGTTTGATGCCTCTAAACCCAGAGATTTCGATGCGTTCTAGTCTCATCTCACTCCTCCTTGCAATTATTTGAATTATCGAGGGTTCTTTTGCTTCTCCTAAGCATATATGAAATTGATCTAGGCAAGTTAAGCTCAGTTCACAAATTTAAGAGCAATCAACCTATGAATACAGACCGTTTAGGCGTACAGTCACTTTCAAATTCGTACGTAAGATGAATCTTGATCACGTTAAAATGAAATGACAATTTCTCTGTTTCATAAAATTCATGATTCTGTCATGATTCAGTTCTAATAATTAAAAGGAATGAAAAGAGAGAAGATGACAATGAATAAAAATCATAAGCCAGTCAGAATCAAACTGGCACACATCAATGACACTCATTCCTACTTTGAGCCAACGTCATTACAGCTAAAACTCAATATTGATAACGAACGTACACTAGAGCCTTACGTGAGCGCTGGTGGGTTTTCACGTATTGCAACGCGCGTAGAGCAACTTCGCGATGATGCTCAGCGCCAAGGTCAGGGTATGTTGTTTCTTCATGCTGGCGACTGTTTTCAAGGCACGTTGTATTTTTCGTTATTCAAAGGCAAAGCAAACGCCGACTTATTAAACGCGCTAAACATCGATGCGATGGCTTTAGGCAATCATGAGCTAGATATGGGTAATGAGCCCGTTGCGTTGTTTTGTCAGCGTACCAACTTCCCGTTGCTTGCCGGTAACTGGGACCTATCAAATGAATTGCCAACGAAAGATCATCGCATGGGTGATTGCAATAACGTATTAAGCTTCGATACGACGACTCAAAGCGCGCAATATCTGGTGAAAGAGTTTGACGGAGAGAAAGTTGCCATCTTTGGTCTGTCTATCGACAAGATGAGTGACATTGCCAACCCAGATGCCGATACGCCATTCATCTCTGCTATTGAAACGGCAAGACATACTGTTGAACAAATTCATCAAGCGGGCATCAAAAATATCATCCTTTTGAGTCACTTAGGTTATGAAGGGGATTTAGAGCTCGCAGCGCAAGTGGATGGCATTGGTATTATTGTGGGAGGCCATAGCCATAGGTTACAAGGTAACTTTACGGCAATCGGTTTGGGCGAAGACGACCCTTATGGTGTTAAAGTCAACGATACTTATGTTGTCCAAGCCGGTTATCACGCATTGACCATGGGGCATTGTGTCCTTGAATTTGATGAAAACGGCAAAGCGAACATGTTAAGTGGTCAAAATGAGTTGCTACTCGGAAGACGAATTTTCTGGGACTCGACACTAAATGAGCAGCTTGACCAAGGCGTGTTTGAAGAAGCGTGTGACTTTATTCATGGCCAACCAAACGTGGTCGTTTGTAAAAAGCACCCAGAGACACAAGCTATCTTAAGCGACAAGTACATCCCAAGAGTACGTAAGCTTCAGTCACAAGTGATTGCCAATGTGGCAGAGAAGAAACGTCACGTGCGTGTTCCTGATGAATTTGGTGGAAGCGAACTTGCTCCGGCAGTCGCGCACTCGTTCTTGTATGCGCTTAACAAGCGTGGCCATAACGTTCAATTTGCAATTCATAATGCGGGAGGCGTGCGTACTTCTCTCAATCCGGGAAATATTACTGTGGCAGATGTTGCCGGACGATTGTTGCCATTTGCCGTTCCAATCGGTTGTTATGACGTGCAGGGTAAAGTGGTTCGCCTAGCATTAGAAGGCGCGATCAATAATGCACTGAACAACGGCGTTGAAGGTACCGGTTCTGGCAGCTACCCATATACGCATAACTTGAATTTTGAATACCAAGCAGACGCTCCAAAAGGCCAACGTATTAAAAACTTAGAAATTTTTGATGGTAAGCGTTGGTGTCAGATTGACGATGAGGCATGGTATCGTGGTGCTTCGTCTGCTTATACCATGAAAGGCAAAGAGGGCTATGAGGCGTTGCTGGATATGAAAGGCGAAGGCTTCGTTAGCAACCTCTCCATGGCGGATTGCTTTATTGAATTACTTACGGACGAACCAAACTGTTTGAACCCAGGTCACAAACTTTACTCGCAGAAGAATCAATAACCGTTATTGGTATCCTTTTTGCTCCCTTCTTGATGCACATGCGATTAAGAGGGAAGAGAGTATGTGGAAAAAAGATTGGGCTGACGCAGCGGTTGTCGTTGCTTGGGTCGCAGTTTGGTCAACACTGGTTTACTTTGTACCGTTAACTGGTTTTTAAAGACCGACTATTCAACAAATGAGGGGCGCATAAGTGCTCCTTTTTTGTATCTGAACCGCTTCAAATTCATGACGTTGATAAACATTCTTCACAAAATACTTTGTTGTTATCGATAACGATTTTTTGTTGGATATCGACGCAAGCAGGGGTATGATGGCGGCGTTTGGGGAGTAGTTAGCGCAAGTTTATTTATCGTCATCTCGTTAAGCATCAGCTTATCCGGTAAATAAAGGTGTCACTTGATTCGTCATGTGATCACTTCAACGAGACCAACGCATTCATTGACTAGCAGACACATGGGTAATGTGACTGTTGGTTTGTATTGTTTGCGGAAGGTCAGCCCGAATAATGTCCTTCCGCATGGGAGGAAGCATGTCTCTTATCGAAAATACCACCCAATTATCCCAGTCTGTTCCACTGCAAGAATCACTGACAATGTACGGTGTATTCGGCCTATTTACTTTGGTTTTAGTCGCTCTCGATATCTATCAGACTCGTGGCGGCGTGATTACCATGAAAAAAGCAATTGGTTGGAGCGTATTCTGGTTCTTATTAGCGTTTGTCTTTGCAGGCTCTATCTATTTCTTTTGGGATTATTACGCGCCTCATAGCGTTTATACTCACGAAAAAGCGACCATATCATTCTTAACTGGTTACTTGCTTGAGAAATCGTTAAGTGTCGATAACTTGTTTGTGTTCGCAATCATCTTTGCGCAATACAAGGTGCCAGAGCATTTGCGTCCACGCGCTCTATTGTGGGGGGTGATTGGCGCGTTAGTTCTACGTGCAATCATGATCGCAGTAGGTGCTCAATTACTTGCTCAATACCATTGGGTGCTTTACCTATTCGCAGCATTCCTAATTTGGACTGGTATTAAACTGGCGCGAGATAAAGGCGAAGAAGAAGAGGTGAACCCATACCCTGAGCAGTTCATTCGTAAATTCTTACCAGTGACAGAAGAGTATCAAGGTAACCACTTGATCTTGAAACAAGTAGGTAAGTGGGTTGCAACGCCAATGCTGATCGTTGTTGGTGTGATTGCGGTGATGGACGTTATGTTCGCACTGGATTCGATCCCTGCAATCTTTGCAGTAACGCGTGAACCATTCTTGGTATTAGCGGCTAACGTGTTTGCTCTGCTTGGCTTACGTTCTCTGTACTTTGTACTGCAAGCAATGTTGGACAAGTTTGTGTACCTAAAACCAGCGTTGTCAGTGATCATGATGTTCATTGGTGTGAAGATGCTACTGGTTGGCACGCAATACGAAATCCCAACGGTTTGGTCATTAACTTTCCTAGTGACAGTGATGACGACAGCGGTTATTGCTTCTATCTATAAGAACAAAGAAACCAATAGCTCTAGCGTTAAAATTACTAATCAAAACTCTTAAGTATTTTGTAAATTCAAAATCCTTTAAAAGAATATTTGGTTAATTAAATGTTGCAAATAAACTTGGATTTACCTGTGTAAATCCAAGTTATTCAACTAAAGATTCGCTTTATTGAATAAGTATGCGGTTAGTTGGATTTTGTATTCTTATGGTTTGTAACGGAATTGTTTTATAAGAAAAACTAATCTGAATAACCAAATTTTGTCATTTTTTGCTCAGAGAAAAAATGACTAATATACAACCAACAAAACAATTTACTGCTTTTAAAGAGAGGCAATCATGGCACAAGCAATGCAAATGACAAATGTAGCTTTACCAACCTCTATGGATAAGAAGACCTACGCGGTTAACTTCAAAGGATTGATTGCTCACTTACTAGATATTCTTTTCGTAGACAACTCTGCACCTCGCAGCTACTACGCAGAAGACCTATCTGCACACATTCAGAAAGACATCGGTATGTACCGTTAATCTGAATGGAAAGCGAATTCGAAATGCCGGCTTAATCGTCGGCATTTTTGTATCTGAAATCGCCACATCTAAAACCGCATTGAAAGCTATCTGTCGCTAGCACGGTCATAGTCAGTATCAAAGAAAAGGAGCTGTCTATGATTAACGCGATTGCACTTGTTGCTATTACCAGTCTTTCAGCATCACAAAGTTGGGTTCATGAAGGACAGCCCGCACAAGTGATAGAACTGTTTACCTCCGAAGGTTGCTCAAGTTGTCCACCAGCAGACAAATACCTTTCTACGTTTGAATCCAACCCTGATTTGTGGGGAAAGTACATTCCCGTTGCCTACCACGTTGATTATTGGGACTACCTTGGCTGGAAAGACAAATTCGCAAAGCCTGAATTCTCGCAGTTGCAACGTTTGTATCGTGCTTATGGCGCGGTAGGGAGTGTCTATACTCCGGCATTTGTCGTTGATAGTGAAGAGTGGCGCGGTTTTTTCAATTGGCGCAAGCGCGTATTACCCAGCAACGACAACGAGAAAGCCCAATCACTAGCACTAGAGCGCTCTGGCAACCAATTCACTCTACGATTTGAAGAGAATGGTACGTATGACGCAACGATTGTGTTTCTCTCAAGTAATGAAACCACACCGGTTAAGCGCGGTGAAAACAGAGGTAAAGTACTAGAACATGATTTTGTCGCATTAGAGAAGCAACAAGGTCGCTCAAAGAACGGAGAGTGGATGTTCAAGCTCAATCAACCCATCAAGGACATTGATGCTGTTGCTGCGTGGGTGACTGAGCCGGAGACCTTTAATCGTGTGCAGACTGTCGCGGGTGAGATTCGATAAGCGAACTAGAGGGACGCCTTCCAATCCGAAAGCGCTTTGATGTGTTCTGGTCCAATACCGCAGCATCCACCTATAATGGTAGCCCCGCGCTGATGCCATTCTTGCGCAAAAGTTAGATATTCCTCTGGTGAGAGTTCACGCATCGATTGTAATGCGCTGTTGGCTTCGTGGTTAGATTTGATTGCGGTGAAGTTGTTCGCGTATACCCCAATTTCAATGTCGAGCTTATGTTGGTTTAAAACTGCTTTGGTATCACTGACAGCTTTTGCCATTACTTCAGGTACTGAACAGTTAAAGTAAACACTGATGGTATTGGTGTTATCTGCGCTTTGTACAATGTGTTCAATGGCTTGAATAACGGTTTCCCCAGAGCGCAACAATACGGTTTCCAATGAATCATCATTTAAAGAAAAGGCATACGCAGTAGGTTTGGTGCTGCGTGCGAACACGCTTTGTAAACACGTTAGCTCTTCTAGGCTGCAAATGGTCTCTGCTAACCAAAGATCAACGTAATCCTCTTGAGCTTCAAACAAAGTCCTGAAAATGATTTCACCTAATTTGGGTTCGAACAGATCTGGTCGATAACTACCAAACGCTGGTGGAATACAACCTGCTACTTGAACGAGTGTCGATGACTTATCTGCACATTCACGAGCAATTTGGGCTGCAAAACGTGCTAGGTCACTGCCTTTCTGATCGTAAAGAGCTTGTCCAAGGTGGAATGGCACACAGGCATAACTGTTGGCGATGATGATCTCTGCGCCAGCGTGGATAAAGTTGTTATGCGCTTGGTAAACGAATTCTGGCGATTCAATCAGAGCTTGTGCGCTCCAAAGTGGTTGAGAGAATGGGGCACCCATGCGTTTCAACTCTCTTCCCATACCGCCGTCAAGGATGGTTAACTTCTTCATACTACAATCCATCTAAATTCTTCCTGGTTGAACCTTAAATGAAAATAGCGATGAGCGAAAGTGACTAACGGAAAAGGATAGGCGGAGTAAATAGGCAGATAAGTAGTGAGTTAGATAACCGAAAGGTGCAGAACACCAGGAACGAAAACGGGGTCCCGATTGGAACCCCGTTTAATTCGAAAGTAATGTTGAGATTACTTCTTACGGCAGTACTCAGCGATCACGTACATTGACTGACCACCGTTTGCCTTACCTGAAACAAGTTTAGGGTCATCACCAAGGCTGATACCGCGAATAACAGTACCTTGCTTGATTACTTGGTTTGTACCTTTAACTGGTAGGTCTTTGATTACTGTTACATCGTCACCTTTCTTAAGTTCAGTGCCGTTGCAGTCAACAGTTTTATCGTCAGCAGACATACCTTTCATA
Organism: Vibrio sp. CUB2; assembly: GCF_001557945.1. Lineage (NCBI taxonomy): Bacteria > Pseudomonadati > Pseudomonadota > Gammaproteobacteria > Vibrionales > Vibrionaceae > Vibrio > Vibrio sp. CUB2. Next base: position 194,501 of record NZ_LNRB01000009.1, read on the forward strand.
GCCCAGTTCATTTGCTCTTCTTCCATGTACATCATGTCAAGAGCGTCTTGAGCCCAGCTTTCTGTGTTTAGGCGAGTAAGTTGGCGCCATGCAGTTACTTGTACCGCAGGAACCTGACTCCACATGCTGTCGTTCAAGCAGCGCCAGTGGTTAATGTCTTTAGGATCTTCGATCTCACCAAGACACTTATCACAAACCATGATAGCAGTATCAACCGTCACGTTACCGTGTGGTGGAACAGCAAATGCTGTTAGTTGAGATTCAGAAGAACACAGTTCACATTTTGACTCGCAGCGAGCAAGCAGAGTAGCTTCGATAGACATAAGGACTCACCTTAGTAATGTTTTTTGGTGGCGGTATTATCCACTTTATCCTGAGAAATAAAAGGGTGTTAGAGAATTAAAGGCGAGATTTTACAATATTCCAACCTGAAAGAGGTGAAGATGTAAAATATTGGCTAAACAAATAATATCTAGAATATAAATAATGGTGTTGATTGTTTTGAATGATGAATCAGTTGCATTGATGAATGTTATTGCTGAAGGGTAAAGTTATTCAAAATGAATGGAAAGTGCCCCCTGATTTCCAGAGGGCATGTCGTTTTATCGTTCAATAATCTGCACGACTTGGTCTTTCGAAATGCTCATTTCTTTGCCATCCACGTCCTCGTATTCGTACATGCCAGTATCTTCATTTAAGTCCGGCTTGCCGTAAGAGGTAATGATTTTCCCTTCATTCGTTGACATTAGGTATTGGCTGCTGCCGCAAGCGGCAAGAAGTAGTGCAGTAGCAATAACGGTCAATACGCGCATAAAGTTTTCCTTTTTAAACAAATAAGTTAGACAAAGACAACGTTATAACTATAGCAGAGGAAATATGAGTGGGTTTGAATAGAACAGAAACGAAAAAGCCCAGTCGAAACTGGGCTTTGGTTAGGTAACGATGCTTACTTAAGTACAGCGGTGTTAGTTACACCCGTTAGCATATCGTCCATTAGGAAGTCAGCATTTTCCATCTGCATCTCTACATGATGGTCTAGGTCCGCTAACGTACCGCCAGGAGAAGCGAATGTACTGTGTGTCGCAGTTGCATTGAACTGTACAAAGCTCGCAGAAGGAGACACGGTTGTGCTCGAACTGTTCACCGTTGTTAGTCCTAGTTTCGCTGCTAGAGGTTCAGTACCCGCAAACGGTGCATTGGCTACGTTGTTTGGCACAGTATCGTCACCATCGACTTCTGTCATAAAGAATGGTGTTGAAAGCGAACCTGAAGCCATTAGGTCACTCGCGTTAGTAAATGGATCAACCGTATCTAGCGTCGTCTGCGCAGCGTAGATAAAGCTAGAGAAGCCAGACTCAAGTGCCGCTAATTGTGCTTCTGTTGCTACTTGCTCAAATGTTTCGTAACACGCTTTATCTGATAGCTCTGCACAAGATGCATCAGCATAGCTCGCGTACTCAGTTGATGCTGCATAAGCTAAGTTGTGTTTGATCTGTGGACCAAAGTTAGACGAACCAAGCAGTAGGTTACCAATTTGGCCACCTGCGTTTTGAATTGATGCGCCGCTGAATGTGTACAACGCGTCTGCCGTTGGGCTACCCAATGTGTTGTTCGCCGCCGCTACAGCAGAAGTACCAACGATGCCACCCAATGAGTGACCAAGCATCTTGACTTTTGAACCCATCATTGGGTTAAAGCCTTGAAGCGGGCTGCTTGCTTGGAGGCCAGCTTGCGCTGAAACCACTAAGCTTGCACGTAGACCAAGAACATCAAGTACGCTTTGGCGAAGGTTATCACGCGCTACCGCTAGGTTAGACAGGTTTAGGTAAGCCAGTACATCCGCATTTGCTGAGCGTTGGTCATCTAGGCTACGAGTACCGTGGATAGGCAGGTCAATTGCGATAACTGCAACACCGGCTTTCACCATGTTGAACGCAAAAGAGTAAGCGTTTTCTTTGGCTGACGTGATACCGTGTTGGTAAATCACAACCTCTGTAGGAGTCCCAGTTTCTGGCGTAAACAGTAGGAACTCCACGTCTTCTAATGATTTAACCACAGGTACTGGAGAGTATCGAGTAATAATGCGGTCGCTATCTAGTTGAGTGCCGTCTGATAGGAACAGCGTAGAACCAACCAGTTTCAACTGTTCGGTTGGATCGGTTGCTAGCTTGGTCACATCAACAGGATCATCAGCAAATACACCAGTAGACAGTTGTTGAACCATGTTCGCTTGTTCTGCAGGATCCGCCAACGCTGCACTTAGCTTCGCTAGGCTAGGCATTGCAGAAACCATAGGCTGCATGTTCCAATCTGCGCCTTTCTCTAGGTAATGCGGTAGTCGCACCACACCCTGAGTAACATTCACATCGACAGCTGCGCCAGCGTACAAACCTTTGATCGCTGTCTTAGCGGCATCAAGATCGCTGATGTACTTGTTGAAGTCTTCATCGGCATCTAGTGCTGTAACAAAGTCTTGCGTTGTACCCAATGTCATTGTGTATGCTGTTGCTAAATCGACAGAACCTTCATTCGCATCGTTCTTGTAAACCGTGTTTAGCGTATTTGCACCTGTTGCAAAGCCTGTTGCTGTCACGCCTTTTACTGCGGCAAGCGTATCGCCGACAGACTGGGTGCTAAACCATGAAGAGTAAACGATGTCTGCTGGGTTCACGCTCGCTAGACCGAAAATGCCTTCTACAGCAGTTGTTGCCGCTTGGACTGAAGCTAGGTCACCAGTCTCGTAGACAATCTCTTTTGATTTACCTGTCGCGTAGCTGCCTGAAGTGCCGATAGGGTTGCCGTTAACATCCTGAATCGCTTGAGTTACTGCGAAAATATATTCACCAGATTCATCAAGAGAATTCATGAATTGGATGTAAAGCGAGTTGCCGCTTGCTTGCACAACGAAATCTGTGCCAAGTGTTAGTACTTTTTCAATTGGGTTTGAAGCACCATCCCAGTCAGTCAAGCGTTGGTTGATCTTAATAACGCTAACGCCTGACGTAACAAGACCATCAGCGAAACCATCGCCATTAAAGTTAAGTACGATAGGCATTGATGTTGACCAGCCATCCATGGTGTTCATTGCCGCTAACGGGTTAGTTAGAGCGTCATCACCACCAGTCGGAAGACCGAGTGTTCCGTCTGTTGTATCCATCAATAGGTAAGATGGCGCAGGAACATCTGCATTGGCACCTTGAAGTGTAAAGCTGATAGACGTGTTACGGTCAAGAAGCGCTTGAACTGCTGGCTCAAACGTGACTGTATCCGATGTGCCTGAGCTAGAGGTATCGTCACCACAACCTGCAAGTAGGATTGCAGAACAAAGCAGTGATAGTTTAAACGTGTGTTTCATTGGTTTACTCCGTTAATCCTGATTATTTGAAGGTGTAGTTCACTTGAACAGCACTGATGTAAGCAGTACCTTCTGAGTCGAATGTGATCTCTTGATCTGCTGCGTTGGTTTCAGTGAACGAGCCGGACTTACTCTTAACAAAAGCAAAACCTGCATCGAAGGTTAGGTTCTCTTTCATTGCATAAGTCACGCCTGCGCTGTACCAGAAACGGTCGCTATCAGGGATACTCAATGTTGCTTCACCTGCTTGTTCGTCGTATGCGATACCAGCGCGAAGTGTCCATTGATTGTTTAGTGTGTATGTACCACCGAAGGAGTAACGGTTGTTGTCTTCATATTTCTCAGGTTTAAAGAAGCACACGCCATCAACACAGTCTTTGCTGGTTGCTTTTAGCTCTTTAAATGTGCTCCAGTCTGTCTGTTGCCATCCGTAGTGGATCGCCCATTTATCATTTAATTGATGGAATGCTGACAATTCGATAATGGATGGGAGAGAGATTTGTAAACGGCCATCGACTTTTGACGCATTAGCGATGCCAGAGTCATAGCTGCTGAATTCACCTTCATCGAAGTCTAAATCCACTTTGGAACGGTAGCCGAATCCAAAACGGTTGTTTTCATTCAATTCGTAAAGGGCACCAATGTTCCAACCGAAAGCGAAAGTATCGCCTTCCATGCCGATTAGGTTGTCAGATTTTTTGCTTCCTGGGCCAAATAACGGCGCCAATGCGCCTTTGTGGCGAGTAAGCTCTGCATGTGCGTAAACAATGTTAATACCACCACCAACGCTAAACTGTTCGTTGATGCGGTAAGCAATATTCGGGTTAATGTTAACCGAAAGTAGGGAAGTATCACCCGCCATGTCACCAGCAGAAATGTCATCTGGGTAATCGGTCGCGACACCGTAGGTGGTGAACATGCCAATACCCCAAGCCCATTTGTCGTTGATTGGGCTGATGTAGTAGCCAGCCGGAACGATTTGTAGTGGGGCAACGTCGTTAGCGTGTTCTTTATGGAAAGTGTCATAGACGTTAACTTCAGGATCGACGACAGAGAGCGCGCCTGAAAATTGAGCTTCTTTAAAAAGTGTCATCGCAGCTGGGTTGCGTGCTAATACGCTCGCATTGTCGGCTACTGCGCCTTCAACTGAAAATGCTCTACCAAGACCAGAAGCCGAGTGTTCGGCCACCTGAAAGCCCGCAGACTGGGCATTACACGCAAACAATATTGAAATTGTAAGCAGAGAGCAGTGCTTCTTGTTCATCCTTGACCCTCCTAGGGTGTCATTATATTAGACCGAAGTCTTTGTATTTGTTGTGTGCCTTTTACACCAGTTGCTGTCGGTTCGATTTACAACTGCAATGTAAATATAATGTTAATTGTATGTTTATTAACTTGTCAAAGATCAGACGTATATTGCGTTTTAAATTTGATGCATAGGTCAAACCGCAATTAATAAGGCCATGTATTATGGTGATATTTTTGTAAAGAATGGTATGACCAGAGTTGTTTTGTAAATCTTATGAATAAAAGCTAATCAAATACGTGTTGTTAACATGCTTTTCGTTCGATGCCATTGCAGGCATAATTCGCACTTTGTGTTTATCGCATTGGAAATCGCGTTGGAATTACTACACATTGAATTTTTAGGAAAGTCGCTCAGGCTTGAAGGCTCTATGGCAGGTTGGCAACAACTGTTTTGGGATAACACTTTAGTGTCGCAGATTGCTGCGAGCGATGATGACTCAGGCAAGACACAGCATGAGTTCAAGCTCACTGCTGGAGAGGACGTTTTACATTGCCAATTGAGCTGTGAACTAAACTGGCAACCATTTGATTTTAAGTATCAAGCGACAGTAAATGACTCACTGGTTGTCGAAGGGACTCGTGACGAAAAAGACATCGAACGCCAAGTACCGGTAGAGCCGCCACCGGCAGAAAAGCGTTTTAGTCTCATTGGTATTGTGTCGCTCGGCATGAAAGCGTTGAAAAGCGCGAAAGTCATTAAGGTGGCGTTAGCCTCTGCAAGCCTTGCGGCATACTCATGGCTGTTTTCGATTGAGTTCGCTCTCGCATTGGTGGCGTGTTTAGTTTTTCACGAATATGGCCATATCCGAGCAATGAAGTACTTTGGTATGAAGACCAAAGGCATTTATCTCATCCCATTTTTAGGTGGCTTAGCGCTAAGCGATGAAAAAATAAACACACGTTGGCAAGATGTGGTTATTTCAATCATGGGCCCGTTCTTTGGATTAGTCCTCAGCATTCTATTCACTGTCTTATATTGGATGACAGGGGAGATGATCTTTGCGGGCCTTGCTGTGTTTAACGCCTTATTAAACCTCTTCAACTTGCTGCCGATCTTGCCATTAGATGGCGGACATGTTCTTAAAAGTATCACCTTTTCAATGAATACATGGATTGGTTTGGCAGGGAGTATTGTCACGGCTTTGCTCGGTATCTACATCAGTTACACCTTCGGCTTAACGTTGCTTGGCTTCTTGCTATTGATGGGGATGTTAGAAGTGGTGATGGAATGGCGAACCCGACACCACAGTCATTTACTGCCATTAACCCGATATGGGCAACTGTTCTCGTTTGCTTGGTACTTGGTTTCAGTCGGAGGATTTATTGCCATCATTTGGTACTTCGCCGGGTTAGGAGACAGCTTACTGAGCTTGCCTTTGCAGATCTTAGGTACGTAGACCCATTAAGTAAAAACACAGACGAATAAAAAGAGCTCCGAAATGGAGCTCTTCTTGTTTGCGGCTTAAGGATAGTTCTTAGTTAGAATGCCTTGGGTTTTGAATCAACCACACTTGGGTGCTTTAACGTTAGATGCTGGCAGCGTTTTAATGGTTGCCTGTAGATCTCTAATACGAGTGCTGTGCGATGGGTGAGTTGAGAAAAACTCTGGTGGTTGAGCACCACCTGCAACGCTCATGTTTTTCCAAAGATCGACACTTTGGTTAGGATCGAAGCCAGCTTTTGCCATAAATCCAAGGCCAACAATATCGGCTTCAGATTCTTGAGTTCGTCCATAAGGAAGAATCACACCGTATTGAACACCCACACCAAGCGCCGCCATCGTCATCTGCTGGTATTGCTTGTATTCAGACGCACCGATTGCAACATTAGCAAGTGATAGCCCTGCATTGGCTAACTGGCTTTGAGACAAACGCTCATTACTGTGATCAGCTAAAACGTGTGCGACTTCGTGACCGATTACCGTTGCAAGTTGATCTTGGTTTTTCGCCACTTTCAGTAAGCCGGTATAAACACCAATTTTACCGCCCGGTAAAGCAAAGGCGTTTACCTGAGGGCTGTCAAACACGACCACTTCCCATTCTTTGAAGCCTGCTTGAGGCGGAATCGTGTTGGTGATTTGTTTCGCGACACATTGAACGTAGGCATTGGTCTTTTTGTCTTTACTGATTGGTATCTCTTTCTTCATTTGGTCGAATGATTTTGCGCCGAGCGATGACATCTCTTGGTCGGAAAACATCAAAATTTGGTTACGGCCAGTGGGCGAAGAGCTACACGCTGTTAGACCTGCAACGGTCAAAAGTACTGAGGCTTTAATCCATGTTCTCATAGCGGGGTCCATATAAATATTTTTTGTTTTGTACCAATAGTATAACGCTTAGTAAAGAAACGTTAAGTCATTATGTTGATCACGTTGAGACTTGCGTTTGACCTTGAAGTCGCGATGCGATCAGGACTATGCTAGGCGCACTTTTCATAGATAAATCGTCCAGTGCGATACGGGACGAGACAAGAGCGAAAAATGAGTATTTGGAAAAAGCCAATTAACTTAGACATTCTTAACGCCACCTCAAAAAATACCATGATGGAGCATCTGCAAATCGTCTATACCGATTTCACTGATGATTCACTGAGCGCGACCATGCCTGTGTGCAGCTTTACACACCAACCACTGGGTATGCTGCATGGTGGCGCATCCGTTGTACTTGCGGAAACGCTTGGTTCACTTGCTGCGAATTTCTGTGTGGAGGAAGGCAGTTACTGTGTTGGTTTGGACATTAATGCAAACCATGTTCGTGCGATGCGTAGTGGCCATGTTATTGGTACCGCAAAGCCTGTTCATTTGGGCGTGTCTACTCAAGTGTGGCAAATTGAAATCACCGATGAACGCGAACGTTTGGTTTGTACGAGCCGTTTGACGATCGCAGTAAAACATCCGAAAGAAAAACCAGCTCAATAAGAGAATACTGCTATGGTCATTGAATTCTCTTTAGGAAAAATCATTGCAACACAGCGTGAAATTGTTATCAAACTTACGGGTAGAGCGATGGTTACTTTGCAAGCACAAACTGATGCAATTCAGCTACTTGGACGTGGAGCGAATGTTGTTTTGGCTCATGGTGCGGAAACGAAATGGTCGATCAAACTCGACGATGAAGATCAATTACGCCAACTAGCGCAAGAAATTGGCATCGACATTCAATAATTTGCACGTCTGAGTTTGCACTTTTCACAAAAAATGAGGAAACTTAGTTTATCGTTATGAAAACTAAAATTTCCTCTTTATGAGTAGCCCTCGTTTACGCGTTCAGTTCGAAACGCTGTTTGAAAAATTTTCTGGTAATGACACGGATGTTCAACTCGAAGACATTACCGAAGCACTCTTTTGTACTCGTCGAAACGCTCGAATCGTCCTCAATAAACTAGAGGAAGAAGGGTGGATCGAATGGCATCCTGCTGCAGGCCGAGGCAAGCTTTCTAAACTGATCTTCAAGCGCAATCGTAGCGATGTAAGTGAGAATCTTGCACGTCGTTACTTAGACGAAGGGAAAATAGGTCAAGCCCTTGAAGCGCTCGACAACGATGCAGCTAAGCTCACTCAGGTTATTCAGGGCTATTTAGGTCTGCAACATCGACAAGGTGAGCAGGTCGTTCGCTTGCCTTACTACAGACCGCTTTCTATGTTGAACCCGCAAAAGCCAATGCGCCGCTCAGAGCAGCATATCGCGCGTCAGGTGTTCAGTGGCCTTACAAAACTCGACGATAACGAGCAACTTCAACCCGATTTAGCGCATTACTGGGAAGCACTTTCAGATACACATTGGCGCTTCTATTTACGTCGTGGTGTTCGTTTTCATAATGGCGAACTGCTGACAACAGTCTGCGTTATCGAAAGTATTGGGGCGTTAAGCGAACTCAACTTATTCTCTCACATAGAGAAGGTCATCTCTCCAGAGCCTTGGACGGTAGATATCCACTTAGTACGCCCTGATAAGTACCTGCCACTCGCATTGAGTGAGTCACAAGCCAAAGTCTTATTACCAAGCAACTTACGTTCAGAAGAATTCGATAGAAAGCCAATCGGCACAGGCCCATTCCAAGTAAAAGTGAATGATGACAAACGCTTAATTCTGACGGCGTTTGATGGCTACTTTGGCCTGCGTCCACTCTTGGATCAAGTTGAAGTTTGGGTAATCGACGAAGCTTACTCTTCGATGGTTTACCCAAGTTTGACTAAGCCACAAATGGATAAACAAGCCTCGACGGATGAAGTCGAGCTCGATCCCGGCTGCACGTTTCTACTACTGAATAAAAATACAGGTATTGCAAAAGACCCAAGATGGGCGGAATTTTTGAGTCAAACCTTGAACAGCTACCAAGTGTACTCCCATGTGCCTCAAGACAAGGTCATTGAACTAGGAGTGCTGCAAGCATTTGGATTAAAGCCTGGGTGGATTGACCTTAAACCGACAATGTCCGGTGACGCGCCCCAGAAAGAGAAAACCATTTGTGTCGCTTACCAAAAGAAACACCCTATGTTTCCTGTTATCGCTAAAGCGATCAAAACTTTGCTCAAGCCTCATGGAATTGATGTGGAGTTCATTCGTTACGATACTCAGCCGCCTTCACCAGAAGAAGTGGATATTTGGATCAAAGCAATGGGCATTGCGACCAACCGTAACGACGCACTTGCAGGTTGGCTGTTGGATTACAGCGATATTGATAAATTTAGTGCGGGTTATGATTTCTCCGGTTGGTCAACGCTGGTGGATCAATGGAGAGCAGGGCAACACACGGACTTTCCTGCGCGAGAGTTAGGCAGACAACTGGTAAAGAGCTGCCAAGTGATCCCGATGTTCCATTGTTGGTTAGGCGTGAACAAAGACCACAGTGGTGCGCTGCAAAACGCCAAATGTAACGCTTTAGGTTGGTTTGATTTCAGTACAGTGTGGGTAAAACCGAAGATAGAGAAAGATGGCGAAACCGAATAAGAAGCAACCGACCAAAACGGTTGAGATATTTTGTGCAAAATGTAAAACGCAGCTGTTTAAATATCGCAAAGGCGGTAAAGGGGCATTAGTGAAGTGCTTTAAAGAACGCATTGTTGAAGATTTCACCAACACACCTTGCATTTGCCCAGGTTGTGAACAAGAGTTTGCAAGAGACACATTAGTAAGAGGAACACCTGCCTACAAGATGATTGGCGGCAAGGTGACGATGAAATAAGAGTCAGTTATGAGCGAACAACATGAATACTGCATGGTATTGAGTACCGCAGGCACGCAGAAGAACCGAGACGAGATCATCAAAGGTTTGCTGGAAGGGCAACTTGCTGCTTGTATACAGACCATGGCAATAGAGAGCCACTATGTATGGAAAGGGGAAGTGTGTAGTGATAATGAGTGGTTGTTGATCATTAAAACACGCAAAGACTTATACGCATTGGTCGAAGACAAAATAAAAGACCTGCACGAATATGAGGTGGCTCAGATCGTACAGGTCCCCATTGTAGAAGGTTTTAACCCTTATTTAGAGTGGCTTCGCCAATCGACGTTGAGTTGTCAGTAGAAGCAACGACAATATCGCCTTGCGATCCCAGAAAGGCAATTCCCTCATCACCGCCTGCAATTTCCGCATACCACCATTCAATAATCTCGTAGCCAGCCGCCAAAGACATAATGGCAAACAAAGCAAACCAACAAGCAAATCCAACACTGATCTTTTTCTTATTAATTAGATATTCAGCAATCGGGTAAGCGTATAAGCCAATCGAGAAGTGAGCAACACGGTCAAAGTTATTGCGCTCCGAGCCAATTAAGTTGTTGAACCAATCAAACGGAACCTCTGCAAACGTGTATTTGGCACCAATGGTGTGAAGACAAAGCCAGATAAACATCAGTACATAAGCGGTATTGCTGAATTGGTAACGAATGGAAAGCGCCCAAATGGCAATGAGAATACCGATGGCAGGAACGATCTCTGCAAACCACACCGCACGAGAGCTTGGCTCTAAGGCAGAAAACAAAAATACAACGGCGTAGAAAATCGTTAAACCCAATAAGGTAGAAGTGCTTTTCATAGAGAAATTGATCCTTCAATTGAAATCTGTGGTTATGATTACACTTAATTGTACAGTGTGCAATTGTTTATTTTGCAGGGGAGATGCTTACTTTTTATGTTGATATATTGCCAAACTGCTCAACAATAAAACGTTTGCGCGTAAACATTTCATTAAAGTTTGATTTACAACATGGCCATCCATAGAATTCATCGCTCAGTCTAATAAAAAAGAAGTAAAGTCATGAAACTGGAAACTGTCGATTATCTTGCTGACGATGCTGCTCAACAGTTCGTCACCTCACTGCGCGAAACGGGCTTTGGTGTTCTTAAGAACCATCCAATTCCACAAGAGCTCGTCGAGTCTATTTACAAAAATTGGTACGAGTTTTTCTGTTCTGAACAAAAAAACGACTTCCAATTTAATGTTGAAACACAAGACGGTTATTTTCCACCATCAGTTTCTGAAGTCGCGAAGGGGCACTCAGTTAAAGACATTAAAGAGTACTTCCATGTTTACCCTTGGGGTCAAATGCCAGAGCAGCTAAGAGAAGAAATTCTTGAGTACTACGAGCGCGCAAATGCCTTTGCTCAAGAGCTTCTTGGATGGGTTGAAGAGTACGCACCAAAAGAGGTTCAAGAGAAGTTCTCTATCGCTTTGTCTGAAATGATCAACAACAGCGATAAAACACTATTGCGTGTTCTGCATTACCCACCAATGACGGGTGAAGAAGAACCAGGCGCTATTCGTGCGGCAGCACATGAAGACATTAACCTGCTGACTGTTCTGCCAGCAGCAAACGAACCTGGCCTTCAGGTAAAGAGCAAAGAAGGTGATTGGTTAGATGTACCGTGTGACTTTGGTAACTTGATCATTAACATCGGTGACATGCTACAAGAAGCATCAGGTGGTTACTTCCCATCTACGACTCACCGTGTGATTAACCCAACAGGTGGCCGTCAAGAGAAGTCTCGTATCTCGCTTCCATTGTTCCTACACCCGAAGCCAGATACGGTTCTGTCTGAGCGTTACACAGCGCATAGCTACCTAATGGAACGCCTAAGAGAGCTTGGCGTTATTTAAGCTAACGAGATCCTCCTTCAAAAGGCTGACGGTTTATGACTGTCAGCCTTTTTGTCTTTATGGTACAAATTGACTAGCTTTAATAACAGGTACTTAAAACGGTTAGGGGATACATGGACGAACAATTCGACGTTTGCCAAAACGGACAGCAATACATGGAAAACGCATTGTTGTGGCCGATTCTAGAAATTCTCCGTAAACAACCAACGAGTTGGAAGGTGCACACACTTGCGCAAGAGCTCAGTGAGCACGATTATATTCCTCAGTTAGATCCATCTCCGGATAAAGACCTCTTTAAGCGCAATTTCTTGTTGATGAACGCGCTCTATCAACTGCAAGAAACGCTTTATCCTGAAGGTTGGCTACAAGTTGAAGCGATGAACATTGTGCTAATGTCTGCAATTGAAGCTTCCCGTCACAGCATCGACATCAATGACCCACTCAGAGAATACTACCTTGATTGGAAAAATTACGAAGCCGATGAAGGCGAGGTACGTAGACTGCTCAATGATTTTTGGAGTCGATATCAACGCTACATCGGTGGAAACACTTCTAGCGATTTGGACCGAGCGAAGGCGTTGAGTTTATTTGAGTTGGGGTCGGAGGCGACTCGGACAGATATTCGTAAGCAGTGGAGAAAGCTTGCGTTACGGTGGCACCCAGATCGCGAGAACGGTGATGCAGATAGGTTTCGAATTCTCTGCGATGCTTGGAATGTACTGCGTAGCGGATAAAACAAATATTAGTTACAGTGTGACGTTATTTATCCATTTACTATCAGCTAGATACAAAAAAGGCAGCGTTCATCGCTGCCTTTTGCTATTTGTCTTGTGCAGTATTAACGAGAAGGTTTGAACTGAGACTTGCGCATGCGGTTTAGGGCTGCCATTACGTCTAATGTGCGTGGTTTTGCTAAGTCACCTTGTTTAGGTAGTGTCGCGTGCCATTCGCCAGAAAGCATGTCTTCGATTTCTTTTGCTGGGTGGTTACACCAACCCGGAAGTTGGGCAATTTGGAACCACAACCAACCAATCGTGTTTACTTCATCCGCGGATTCTAGCTGTTCAAGTGCACTTAGGTCTGCGAACTCTTTACCAAAGCGAAGAGAATCTTTGCCTTTCGCGTTAACGCGGAACTTACCGTCTGTCAGAATGTTCATCAGTGCTACTCGGTTCAATGCTCGAGGGCGGAACGTTTGCAGACTCTCTTCAGATTCGTTATGACGCTGAGTAGGGTGTTGAGCAATCACTTGTTTTGCTTTTTCAGTTACATCAACCGCTTGGTAGTCGTGCATTTGTATTACGGTATCTGCAACGTCTAGGTAGTCACCAGAACCACCCATAACGATGATGGTCGAGATCTCTAGCTCATCACGTAACTGGCCGATACGATCAACTAGTGGCGTAATTGGCTCATCACCTTTTGCTACCAACGCCTGCATGCGCTCATCACGGATCATAAAGTTGGTTGCTGAGGTATCTTCATCGATAAGTAACGAACTTGCACCTGCCTCAATAGATTCCTGTAGCCAAGCCGCTTGAGAGGTAGAACCTGATGCGTCTTGTGTAGAGAAATCAGCCGTGTCTTTGTCCATTGGCAAGTGATTGATGTAGTTCGATAGGTTCAAGTGATGAACACAACGACCATCTTCCGCACGAATCTTCATCGCATTTCCATCTGTCACGATGTATTCGCGGCCATCGCCTGGAATATTATCGTAGATAGAGCGTTCAACGGCGTTCAACAACGTCGATTTACCATGGAAACCGCCACCAACAATCAAAGTAATGCCTTTAGGGATACCCAAACCCGTTACGTAGCCTTTGTTAGGCGCGTGTAGCGTAACTTGAAGGGATTCTGGCGCTTTGAACTCAACCGCGTCTTTCATCGGCAAGTCACAGTTACCTGCAATACGTGGAAGGATGCTGCCATTCGCCACAAAAGCAACCAAGTTGTTTGCTTCTAGCTGTTCACGCAGAGATGCTTGGTCTTCAATCACTTTACAGTGCTCAATCAACGCATCTTTGTTCAGTTCACGTTCTAGCGTCGCGCGACGGATAAACTTCGGCAAGTAGAAAGTAAGGATGTTGTTGGCTTTCTTACCAAGAACAGAACGACCTTCTGCAGGCAAGTTAACGCGGAAGCGAAGTTCAATGCCTTCTTCAGTGAAAAGCACGGCGGTGTTGTCTAGAACGGTTTGGCCGCTTAAAGAGATTGATACTGCGTTCTCTTGTTTCGCAAACTCGTCAAAGCTTCGAGCGATAAAGTCACGAGCCGCACGCTGAAATGCAGGTGATTCATCTTTTAGCCATTCAAGACCGGTTAAAGACCAAGCGCGAGTTGCACGTAGACGAGAAGCAGATGCGTATGGGTCGCCTTGAACGTAATCAATGTACAAGTCGAAATCACCGAAGTCGTATTGACCCTTGATTTGTTGGTATGCGCGGTAGTTCTGCTTTTCGATTTTCTTAAGCGTGGCAGTCAACTGATCCATGAAGATAATGGCCTTTTTATTGGAAGCGGGCGGCGATTATAGAAACCACCGCCTGCAGAGTAAAGGAAATGCTTAGGAAGAATAGGTGTATTGACCACCTAAAAGGTTTTGATTAAACAAACTTTGTTCAAATTCATTGCACGGCATAGGTTTACCATACAAAAAGCCTTGTCCAATATCGCAGCCTTCATTGATCAAAAACTGCTCTTGTTGGGCTGATTCAATGCCTTCTATGACCAGTTGTAGATCGAGCTTTTTCGCAATGTGTATGATTGAACAAATGATGGCTCTGTCGTCATCAGATTTCTCCATTTGCTGAACAAAGCTTTTATCGATCTTAATCGCGTCAAAAGGGTATTTCTTCAAATAACTGAATGATGCGTATCCTGTGCCAAAGTCGTCAAGTGACAGTGTCACACCAAGGTTGTGCAATTTATTCAATGTGTTACGAGCCACGACTTCATCTGCAATCAACGCACTCTCAGTCACCTCTAACTCTAGGAAGTGTGCCGGCAAGTGGAAGGTTTCAAGTAGGTGTTCTATTTGCTCAGCGAAATTAACGTTTTGTAATTGGATAGGAGACACGTTCACTGCAATCTTGAAATTGTCCACCAGCTCAGACCACTGTTTGGCTTTATCAATCGCGGTTCGCAAGACAAAAGAGCCGACTTCAAAAATCAATCCGTTTTGTTCTGCCATGTGAATTAATGCTTCGTTGGATACATCACCCAAGACAGGATGACGCCATCGTAGTAGTGCTTCAGCACCAATCCATTTGTGCGTATGTGGAAGAACCTTAGGTTGGAAGTACAGCATTAAGTCGTCGTTGCGAACGGCTTGTAATAGGTAGCTTTCAAGCTGATTGTGATTGTTCAGTTCTTGAGTGTGACTCTCACAGAAGTAGTTGTACGATTCACCAGACTCTTTACACAGCAACATGGCATAACAGGCGTTTTGCAGCAGTTGTTTGGCGTGACTGTTTCTGTGCGCTTGAACGACACCAATATAAGAGTGAAGGTGGACTTCGTTTTCATCAATATGGAAGTTGCCGACGCTGACATGGGTGATGTCTTCAAGTAAGTGTTGGACTTTTGATTCGATATCTTCACCAGAGACAACAATCACCAAGTCGTTTGAACTTGGACGGCCAGTCACAAAATAACTGGATTCGTTGTGACCTAGGCGGAAGCGAAACTCTTTCAATACCTCGTCAAAGGCTTCAAATCCGTATTTTGTTTCGATGCTGCGCGCGTTACTAAAACCGACGTTAATCACCACCAGAGATTGTTGGTCATGGTTCATGTTTTCTAAGATGTGGTCTAACACTTCTTCAAGTGCAACGCGGTTTAAAAAGCCCGTCCCATGATCGTGGGTTTGTTGATAGCTTACTTGCTTTTCTGCGGCCTTACGTCGGTCGATTTCTTTTGTTAGTGAGTAGCTAAGTTGGGCGAGGTCAGTCGTTCTATTCTCGACTCTATTTTTCAGTTCGTTATTTAAGCGCAGTAACTTATGTTGTTGGAAAACGACGGCTAGTTGCGCCTCTATGGATTCTTTAAATGTACTCAATAGTTCTCGGTAGGTGTCATTGTACTGATTTTCTTTGGTATCGAGCATACAGATGGTGCCGAACGTTTCCCCGTTTGGCCAATAGAGTGGTAAGCCACAATACGAAATCATGCCGAGCTGAATATCAGGGTTGTCTTTCCACTCGTCATCAATGAGCGCATTAGGAACAATGAGTTCGCGTTTGTTTTTAATGACATGCTCACAGTAAAGGCCATGACCAAGTTCTTCTTTGTCGCCAACTTTATAAGGGTTGTTATCCGTCTCGCTGGAGGTATTTACTTCAATGTGGTTTGGGTGGATACGCATGATCAGCGTAGTTGGGACATCCGCGATGCGCGCGAGCAGGTTGACGATATTTTGCCAGCTTTTCCGCATGGATTCGGGTATTTCATAATCTAATGTTTGCAATGTACCCATATAGGTCATCCTTTCCCGTAATTTCACGTCCTGTGAATGAATATCGTTTTTGTTTTTACGCGAGCTTGTTATTTAACCACTCGTTTATTTAAAGTATAGGGGGGGCGGATTCGGAAACAAAAAAAAGTCCCGAAAACCTTTCAGGACTTTGAATTACTTGGCACTATCTCAATAGTGAGACGCTTTAAATTAAGGCTTTAATGCTTTCAGAGTCTTCATTGAGATGTCTTGAGCATAATCGACACCCTCAAAGTTAAAGCCGTTCAGTTTCATAAACTCGTCTTTAAAGCCTTCGTAATCACCGATATCAGCGAAGTTGTCTGCGTTCATTTGCTCTAAAAGTGCAGAAACTTCTTCTTGTACTTGAGGATCTAACTCAAGATCATCGATACGAATTAAGCGTTCGCCATCAACGGGTACTTTGTTTTGGTCGTAAAGCTTTGTCGTGAACAGACGTTGCATTTGCTCAATACAACGCTCGTGAGTACCTTTCTCTTTCATTACGCGGTATAGCGCAAGTAGATAAGGGCTCAGGGCAGGGATGAACACACTTGCCTTGGTGACGAGCGCTTTACACACTGTTGCGTAGGCAGCGCCGCCAAAGTTCGCCATCTTCATGTTCAATGCATGGCTGGTTTGGTGAAGGTCGACTTTTGCTCGGCCTAACGTACCGTCTAGGTAAATTGGGTGTGTAACTTCTGGGCCCATGTAAGAAAAGGCAATCGTCTTACAACCCTTGGCAACAGATTCTGAGTTGATCAGTGTGTCTATCCAACTTTCCCAGTCTTCACCACCCATTACTTTAATCGTGGCTTCAGCTTCTACTTCTGTTGCTGGCTCCAATGTGGACTCTACCCATTGATCGTTTTCCAGCATGATTGAAGCGCCCGTTACCGATTCTCCAATTGGCTTAATGACACTACGCCAAAATTCTTCAGATTCAGGCTTAGGGCGAACGCCTGTTGCTAAGCTGTAAATCACTAAATCTACTTCACCCTCAAAGTAGGTCTCAATGGCTTCAATAACTTGGCTGCGAACTGAGTCTGAGAAAGCATCACCAACGATGTTTACTGCAGTGCGTCCATGATGAATGGCTTCTTCTTTAAAAAAGATGTTGTTGTACCAACCAGCACTACCGACACCTTTGTCTGACGGTCCGCGTTCAAATGACACGCCAATGGTGTCTGCTTCAGCACCGCCAAATGTAAGGGCGATACGGGCGGCCAAGCCAAAACCTGAAGACGCACCAATGATCAAAACACGCTTGGGGCCATTTTTGATCTGCGGTGCTTGTTTAACGTATTCAATTTGCTCTTTGATGGAAGCGCGGCACCCATACGGATGTGCCGAACGAGCTACAACACCTTGAATTAACGGTTCTATTTGCATTTTTATTATCTAACCTTGGTGAATAATACTTTCGACAGGGTAACGTAAAGTTAGGTAAAACTTATTGAGCTAGACCAGTAAAATTAGAGATGTTTAACCAATTCTTCGGCGACGAAGTCGGCAATGAAAGGTTGAGCTTCCGGTTTAGGGTGCAGGCCATCGTCCATCATCCATTCTGGTTTAACGATGACGTGCTCTAAAAAGAATGGCATTAACGCGACTTGTTGATGCTCGGCGAGTTTCGGATAGATATCGTAGAACATATCACTGTATCGCTTACCATAGTTCGGTGGGACGCGGATTTGCATCATGACAACATCCGCACCAGAATCTTTGATCATGGTAATCATTTTCGATAAGTTCGACGTAATAACATTAGGTGGAAAACCACGAAGGCCATCGTTGGCGCCGAGTTCAATTAGAACAAGGTCCGGCGTGTGTTGCTCAAGAAGAGAGGGTAAACGAGCCAAGCCATTGCCAGTGGTGTCTCCGGAGATGCTGCCGTTTACAACTTTTACATCTTGGCCGTGTTCTAATAGGGCATCAGGGAGTAAGCTAGGCCAGCTCTTCTCAATCGGCATCTGATAACCAGCGCTCAAGCTGTCGCCCAAAACAAGTAACTTTTCGCTCGCATGTGCGGTGGCGGAAAGGCAGAAAAAGAGAACTAAGGAAAGTATACGAATCATGCAAACACCTGTACTTAAAGCACCTATTGTTCAAGCTAATTTAGTTTCTAAACAAGTCTCTACTAATCAAGAACAATTAACAATCCTTAAAAATGTAAATGTTGACATTAGAAAGGGTGAGAAGATTGCTATCGTTGGCACCTCTGGTGCCGGTAAATCGACGCTCATGACGCTGCTTGCTGGGCTAGACACGCCGACGTCTGGTGAAATCACGTTACTTGGACAAGAGCTATCTAAACTGGACGATGAAGCTCGCGCTAAAATCCGCGCAGATTCACTGGGGTTTGTGTTTCAAAGCTTCTTGTTGATCCCGAGTTTGAGCGCACTGCGTAACGTGACTCTTCCTTGTCTTTTACGTGGTGAATCTGAAGATGATGCACGAGCGACAGAACTACTGACAGCGGTAGGGCTTGAGAAGCGTCTTGACCATTTGCCAAGTCAATTATCCGGTGGTGAACAACAACGAGTTGCTCTAGCTCGCGCATTCATGACTCAGCCAGAACTGTTATTCGCCGATGAACCAACGGGCAACCTTGATCATCAAACGGCAGAGAAAGTCATTGAGCTTCTGTTCGACCTTAATGAGCAGCATGGCACGACGTTGATCTTAGTGACGCATGACAGTCATTTAGCGAGTCGCTGTGACCGTGTCTATCGTATGGAAGCGGGTGAGCTAAAAGAGGAGGTGCTATGTCCGTGATCTCCTCAAGTGAACAAAGCTCTGCATCAAACAACAAAGCTCATCAGTCGCCAAATAAAAGCTTGGTTCGTTGGAGCTTTGGGGAAATACGTCAAGGTAACTTGTGGCCGATAAGTGTCGCACTCATTCTTGTTATAGCCAGCATTTTTGCTTTGTCTGCGTTGGCAGAGCGAATGGAACAGGTCATCGTTAAGCAAGGCAAAGACGCATTGACAGCCGATGCTGTGTTTGTTTCAGCAAACCCCATTCCGGATACGCTTCTTACTTCAACCAAAGATCTTGAACGCTCGACCATGACGCGCTTTGCAACCATGGCGTTCAGCGATAATGGTATGCAGCTTATCTCAGTACGCGGAGTCGATGGGCAATACCCATTGATGGGTGACTTGGTTTTGGACAATGACTCATCAGGGCACATCAAGCCAAATCAGTTGTGGTTGGATGAGAGAATCATGGCACAATTGGATGTTGATAAGGGTGACGTTGTCACTATAGGCGACGCCGATTTCACGGTTTCCGGTGCCGTTTTGATGGAGCCAGGATTGAGTTTCAACCCTTTCCAACAAATGCCTTCGGCTTACATCCACAACAGCGACGTTGATAAAACAGGCGCGATTCAAGTAGGTAGCCGAGTACAGTATCGTTTATTCCTTAAAGGGGATGATGCAACACTGACGCAACTGCAAGACATCACTGAGCTTTCGCCAAGTGATCGTTGGCGTACTCAGGATACGGCAAGTCGAAGCAATGAGGTGTTTGAACGTACAACGCAATACCTTTCTTTGACCGTAGCGATTGTCATCATCATGGCGGCAACCACGTTGGTTTTGACGTGTCAAAGCTACGTAAACAGCCGGACGCAAACCATCGCGATGTTGAAAAGCTTAGGTGCGAGTCGCCGTTGGATTGAAAAGTGGTTGTTGATTCAAGTTACCATTTTGCTGGTCAGTGCAAGCATTGTGGGCTTGTTACTGGGTAGTGGTTTGGAGTACTTGTTACGAATACCACTCAAGGACTTGCTGCCAAATCCATTACCTAGTTACGGTGTCACTCCATTTTTAGTTTCTGTTGTTTCAGCGGTCCTGATTACGGTTCCTGCGCTGGGGATTCCGTTACTTGGTTTGATCAAAACGCCGGCTTTAGAAGTTCTGCAGCAAGGTTCAGGTAAACGTTCATGGAAGCGTATGTGGTTAGTGTTGGTTCCTGTGGTGCCATTGCTTATCCTTTACGCGAACAACACACTCGTTTGGATTGTACTTGCGGGAATCGCCGCATTGTTCGTTGTACTCGCCATGATGAGTGTGATGTTGACCAAGTTGTTCGCTCGCGTTTCAACTCGACCTGCAATGAAACTAGCCTTAAGTCGCATCAACCGTACGCCCGTGACAAGTGGATTGCAGTTTGGTGCGTTATCGCTGTCATTGATGTTGCTTTCAATTATCTGGCTTGTACGCAGTGACATACTTGCCGATTGGGCGAGAACACTCCCAGCGGATGCGCCTAACGTCTTTGCATTGAACATCGCTGATTACGAACTTGATAGCTATGTGGAAACATTGGACAAAAATGGCGTGACGCGGTCACAAGCTTTTCCGATTATTCGAGGACGCTTGGCCGAGATTAATGACATGAGCGTCAAAGAGATCAAATCTGAAGGTCAGGGCTCTGATGCGGTGAGTCGTGAACTCAACCTTACTTGGGGAGATTCTCTACCAGAGTACAACGACATTCTTTCCGGAGAGTGGACCAACAAAGGTAGCGTATCGGTAGAAGCAGAAGTGGCCAGTGAGCTTGGCATTGAGTTGGGCGACAAATTACGATTTGTGATCAACAGTCAGAACTTCGATGCGACAGTCGACAGCATTCGTCATGTTGAATGGCGAGATATGAAGCCAAACTTCTACTTTATTTTTTCTTCGGATGTTATGGCGAGCTTGCCAGGTTCTTACCTGATTAGTTACCGCATTGGCGAAGAGAATGAAGCGCTCTTGGCATCTATGTCACGTGAGCACCCAACTGTTTCAGTGCTAGATATACGAACGATGGGCGATAAAATCCAAGAGCTTATTCAGCAGATTGTGTCAGCCATTACCATCTTGGCGTTGTTAGGCGTTGTCGCTGGTTTATTGTTGATATTCACATTGCTTCGATTGAGCTTGTCTCAACGTCAGCAAGAAATTCGACTTTACCGAACTCTCGGGTCTAGCAAAAAACGGATTAACACGACATTGTGGGCGGAATACGGAATTATGGCTCTCGTCGCAAGTGGTGTTGCGGTATTTGTTGCCGAGCTTTGTGTCGCTGCGGTGATGAAGTATGGCTTCGAGTTGAATGCGCAAATCCACCCAGAACTGTGGATAGCTTTACCATTTGCTACGTTTGCCGTTCTCGCCTTGGTCGTTATGAGTCTTTTGAAAAGATTGTTAACGCCAGTAAACACTTAATTAGCTTGTAATAAGCCAAAACGGAAGCACTCCATGACAGTTTTATTTTAGTTATCCACAAAAACAGTGGATAACTTTTGGGATAACTGAAGTGTTAATAAAGTGGGGTGTTTCCGCAGGCTTTACGCCATGGGTGTTAGCGTTAAATTATTATTCACAAAGGGTCAAAATCGGGCTTTCCCAACAACCTCGTCAAGCACTTTTTTCGGAAATTTTTTGCTCTCGAAAGTAACTTTTCGCGTATACCTTTAACAAATGCAAACCCATGAACTTTTTGTGATTTTAATCATAGTCAAACCCGAGTAGAATCCACATTAAGTAAAGATTTCTCCTTATAAAATTTCAGTGAAGCAATGAAGTCTGAGTTTCCAAATCGTAAAGATAAACACATCGCTATTGTTGGTGGCGGTGTCGCTGGCTCTACCGCGGCAATCCACTTTGCCGAGTTAGGTTTTAAAGTCTCCATTCTCGAGAAAGGGGTCTCATTAGTAAATGGACCTCCGATCTGCCACCTACACGCAGGCGGAAACCTTTATCGTGAGATTTCCGAACAGCAATGTTTGGATCTTCTGACTCAATCGATCGACACAATCCGATTGTATCCACATTCACTGAACATTCGTCCTACCATCATTGCCGTGCCTCATTCAGATGGAGGAGACCCAGAAGCATTATTACCTCGATTAGAAGTAATTAAACGTGCTTATCAATCTCTGGTTGAACAAGACACAAGTAATCAGGTGTTGGGAGAACCAGACGAGTATTACAAGTTGTACTCCAAAGAGGCCCTCATAGCGCTTTCTAAGCTTGTACAGCCAGAACACCCGCGAAGCATTGACGAGTGGGCTATCCCGTTTGCTCAGCACGCAGACCTTGAGGCGCTTAAGTATCCAGTTGTTGCTGTTCAGGAATACGGATGGAGTGTATTTAGGCTTGCAGCTGTAGCGAACATGACACTAGAACAACTTCCTAATGTTGATGTGCTGACGCAAGCAGAGCTAAAACGCACCCATTGGAGTGGCTCTGATTGGGAACTGGCTTACCTTCAAGCTGATGAACAAAAGACACTACGTTGTGATTACTTAGTTAATGCTTGTGGCTTTGAGACCGGCGCAGTTGATGATGCGATTGGCGTAAAGCGAGATCGACTTGTCGAATTCAAAGCGGCTTACGTTACTCGTTGGAATGAATGTACTCAGCAATGGCCAGAAGTGATCTTCCATGGTCCTCGTGGTACAGACAAAGGCATGGCTCAGTTAACGCCATACGGTGATGGCTATTTTCAGTTGCATGGCATGACCAAAGGCATCACGTTGTTTGATGATGGCTTGGTGGAAAGCTCAAAAATCTCTGCACAACCTGAGTTACCAACCAGTTTACTGTCAAAAATACGCAACGGGTGGCGACAAGAGATCCTCGATGAGCGTACTGATAATGCGATTAAGCATATGTCTCAATTCATTCCGGATTATCAAAGTGCAGTGAAAGGCGGGAAAGCACTGTTCGGCGCGCAGCAAATCCCAGGTACTGACCCTGTATTGCGTGCAGCAGACGTGACATTTGAAGAGAACAATTATGCTCGAATTGAAGTAGTTAAAGCTTCTTCAACGCTACTAGCCGCTCAGAAAATGGCGCAATATTGGTTTGATATAGCTCCAAATGACAATGTGGAGCTTGAACATCCTGTAACGGTACATTGGAGTGAAGAAGATGTGGAGCAATTTGCTGTAAAACTCACTCAAGAGCGCGGTTATCCAAAAGCATTGGCAGAGCGCTACGGGATGTAGCGCTCACAATTTAACGACTACTTTAGATGGGCTTAGTAACCAAAAAACTGAGCCCATTGACACCACACATCCTGTAGACCTTGTCTGTCTCCTTTGACGAAACTGACTTCTTGCCCGGGTTTAGCTTGAGCCAAGCGTGGCAGATCAATTCTTGCGACACAACCAAACTTCGGATAGCCACCAATGGTCTGGTGATCGTTCAATAAGACGATTGGGTTGCCATCGTTTGGAATCTGAATAGAACCCAGTGCAATACCTTCTGAAAGCACGCCATCATAGGGTGGCTGTATCGCTTTACCCTCTAGACGATAACCCATACGATTTGAATTGGGTGATATCTTAAAGCTAGCAGAATAGAAATCATCAATAGACTGCTGGGAAAAATCTTCAAACTGGTAGCCTTCGATCACTCTAAGCTTTAACGGCAAGTTGTAATCTGGTTTGAATCGGAACGTCATCTGTTTGGGTTTTGACGTTGGAAGCGAGTGTGGCTCAAAGCCAATAATATCTCCGGCTTTCAAAGGTTCGCCTTCTTTTGTCATACCGCCGAGAGATTCTCTCATTACCGTAGACGTGCTCCCTAGGTGTTTCTCAACACTAAATCCGCCTTTAACAGCAAGATACGCACGTAAACCATTCTTTGGCATTCCGAACTTAAGTATTTGGCCTTTTCTGAGACAAAAGTCAGACCAATTAGCAATCAGCTCACCGCTTACTGACGCATTAAGATCACCGCCACAAAGCGCCAAATGACAATCGGTTAGGGCTTTAAAGCTCGCATTACCCAATGTGATTTCGATAACAGAGCAGTTAACGGGATTGCCTAAAAGATGATTCGACCAACTGTAAGCATAATCATCGACAGGGCCGCTTTGAGTTATCCCGATATGAGCAAGGCCAAAACGACCAAAATCTTGAATCAAAGAGAGTGGGCCCGGCTTTTCTACTAACAATCCTACGAAGCTCATAAAACGCCTCCTAAACTGACAAACTCTTGTTTGGATATTGAACCAAACGTGACCTTGTCACCAACTTCAAAAGGGATGAAAGGTGGAGTATCAGTGAATAACGAGATTGGCGTACGGCCTATGATGTTCCATCCACCAGGGCTGTCGGATGGATAGACTGCGGTTTTACTGTCGGCAATCGCCACACTTCCGGCAGGTACATTGGTACGAGGTGTATGGTGTCTTGGCATGTAAAGTTCTGGACTTACATCCGACAGAAAAGCAAAGCCCGGAGCGAACCCAATGGCTGAAACGGTATAAACAGGCTTGGTATGCAGTTCTATGAGCTTATCCATTGATAGCCCATTTTGTTGAAATCGATCTAAATCGAGAGCTGTTTCATTCGAATAGTAAACGGGAATAGAAATGTAGTTCGGCTGTTTGTTGTCCATAGACTGAAC
The DNA here is from genome assembly GCF_001557945.1 of Vibrio sp. CUB2. Taxonomy (NCBI): domain Bacteria; kingdom Pseudomonadati; phylum Pseudomonadota; class Gammaproteobacteria; order Vibrionales; family Vibrionaceae; genus Vibrio; species Vibrio sp. CUB2. The sequence goes on from NZ_LNRB01000009.1 coordinate 219,154, forward strand.
ATCAAAGCGACTTACGATCTCATTGAGCGTTTGTAGTATCATAGACTCTTGAATTCTAAAGGGCAGGTAGTCAATCAAAATGGTTCGGTAAGAAGGAACCACATTCATTACGATGAGATTGAGTTTATCCACAATTTGATGCGCTAACTCGCCTATGTGTTCAACAGTAATGGTGTCATCAAAGCGAATTAGAATGCTGCATTCAGATATAGGAGAGATCGAAAACTGCCCTTGATTCATTAATTTCCTCCGGTGTAGAGACTCTGACGAATTTTTTGAATCAACGCGATAGATTCATCATTATCGCCATGCACACAAATCGTATCGGCCTCTAACAAAATATATTGCCCAGATGTCGTTTTTACTCGACCTGATTCTGCCAGCATTCTGACTTGTTCTAGTATTGCATGTTCGCTGTTTAGTACCGCATTAGCTTGTGTTCTTGGCGTTAGTAACCCGTCATCTTGATAAAGGCGGTCCGCGAACGCTTCGAAGAGTAGAGGTACATCAAAATCATCGGCAATTTCTAGGTATTTTTCGTTTTCTTGGGACGCTAATATCATAAGAGGCACTTTAAACAGAGCTGCCGCTTTAACGACCGCTAAGAAAATACCATCACTTAGCATCATGTCGTTGTAGAGCGCCCCGTGAGGCTTGATGTAACCAATATCAGTATATTGTGCCTTACACAGAGCCTGTAGTGCGCCAACTTGGTAAATCACCATATTAGTGATTTCTTCGTAGGTCATCTTTAAGCTGCGGCGTCCAAACCCTTGTAAGTCTGGATAACCAGGATGCGCACCAATTTCCACGTCATGTTGATTAGCGAGGGTAATGGTATCGTGCATGACATTAGGATCAGACGCGTGGAAACCACAAGCAATGTTCGCCATGTCTATGAAAGGCATTACGTTTTCATCTGCACCCATGGTCCATGCGCCATAGCTTTCGCCCATATCGCAGTTTAGTGTTAGTTGCTGGTTGTTCAATGTCATACGTTTACTGTGTCCAAAGTATGCTTAAAAATGCAGGAAATTACGTTTTGGTTCAGTGACTAACGTCATTTTTCATGCAGGTGTTCGAAAAAATACGCCATAAATGATCGACTGGTTATTTGAAATGATCCGAATTTTCAAGAAAATCATGATTAATCAGTCTAATATCTGAGAATTTCAGGTTCATTTCAGTGCCTGTCGTGTTAGTCTTGGCTCTTCTTTTTGTGTGATAGTTTGCATAGCAACCCTTTTGTTCTTTTGGTTGCTTTCTGCGACAGGAATATATATGTCATTAAGAGCAAAGCTAATATGGCCGATTCTCGTTTTCATCACGGTCATCTTTGTTACATCTCAAAGTTACACATCGTACATCACCTACCAGTCAGCAAAACATGAGCTTGTTGAACAAACAAAAGTGCTCATCAACGATGTATCTCACTCAATTAAAGATGCGCTGGCCACAAAGAACAAGCAAAAAGCTCAATCTATTTTGGCTGACTTTCTGAAGGAGCCAAACGTATCACGCGTTAAGCTTTACGACAAAGAAAATCAACCATTTGCGATTTTTGCTCTCGACGGTTTTTCAGCGCCTTCGCCAACACAACATGAGCGTAGCCATCTTCATGCTATGGGGTACGCGTTATCTGCTCACTTTCTTTATGTTCTTGAACCAATAATCCATGACGGACAAGTGATTGGAACGATTAGAGTCACATTGTCTCAACGCCCTTTGATGCTGGTAAGAGATGCGTTATTGCAAGATGGGCTTCTGTTCCTAATCATTCTTCTTGCTGGTGGCGTGACTTTCTATATCGGTGTCGAGCGTCGTGTTCTTCGCCCTCTAGTGGAAGTCAATCAAGCACTCCAAGACTTCGCTAATGGCCATCATTTGAGTGGTCGCATTAGTCACCGTTCAAAAGATGAAGTAGGGCAACTCGTCGCTTCGCTTAATCTGATGGTAGACAAGCAAAAAAGGCTAGAGAAACAGCGTAAACACAGTTTGGAAGTGCTGGAACGTCGTAAAGCGTTTGCAGAAGAAGTGGTAGATTCGATTCAAGATGCGCTTATCGTAACGGATAACTTAGGTCGCGTAATTCACTGTAATAAGGCGACGCAGAGGATTTTTGAAAAGACTTACCATGGATTAGAAACGGCAAATATCTGCGATTTGATCCAAACTAAAGCGCCAAATGAGTTAGGACAAATTTTAAGTCGAGGCTTAGAGTGTGACGACATCCATCTACAAAATGAAGAAGGTGAACAGCAATTAAGTTTAACCAGTCGCCGATTAGCAAAACACGGCTATCTTCTTTTTGTGATTCAGGATATCACCGAGATCGAAGAAGCGATGAACCGACAACGAGTTGCCGGGCGTGTATTTGAAAGCAGTCAAGATGGCTTAGTTGTTCTCAACCATCTTGGTGTTATTACGATGGTAAACCCAGCGGTGACAAAGTTGATTGGTTTAACCGCCGAACAACTGGTTGGACAGCCGTTTATAAAATCAATTCGCTGGCGGAAACTGCAAGCAATGATGCCAAGTATCATCGAATCGATTGAAAACTATGGAATGTGGCAAGGTGAAGTCATAGAAAAAAACCACCTCGGTCAGCTTATACCAATGTTTGCGAGAGTGAATCGTATCATTAAAAGTGAAGATCAGAACTCGTTCGATATGGTGATAATCCTAACGGATCTTTCAAGTGCAAAAGAGATGGAGCGTTTAGAATACTTAGCGCATCACGATCCGTTGACCGGACTTGCTAACCGTTCGAAGTTCCATTTCGAATTGGAAGAATTAGTACAAAGATCAGGCTATTTGCGTGACGAGTTTGCGGTACTTTATCTCGACTTGGACGGTTTTAAGGGTATCAACGATACTTATGGCCATGATGCTGGTGATGAAGTGCTTAAGATTGTCGCTAAACGTATGACTGGAGCCACAAGACACAGTGATTTGATTGCTCGTTTGTCTGGTGATGAATTTGTCATGTTAGTGAATCCAGCCAATCAAAAAGTGGTGACTAGGATTGCAGAGCAGTTATTAGAAACGATTTGTGCTCCAATAGAATATCGTGGTTCTTTGTTAAAAGTTGGCGTTAGTATCGGTGTGAAATTGGTGGGTGTTAACGAGCGTGACGCTACCCGAATTCTTAAAAGCGCAGATACTGCCATGTATCAAGCGAAGAAAGCCGGCAAAGGCCAAGCAATTTTAATGGGTTGCGAATCCCCAGATACAGTTTAAAAACGGGCTAGAAACCTTTAGACTAGCCCGATTCGCGTCAGAAGGAATGATAAAATGAAAGTACTTGTTACGGGTGGTATGGGCTACATTGGCAGCCACACTTGTATTCAAATGATCGAAGCTGGTATGACACCAGTTATCCTCGATAACCTTTACAATAGTAAACCAACTGTGCTTGAGCGCATCGAAAAGGTTTGTGGCGTAAAACCAGTATTCATTGAAGCAGACATTCGCGATAAAGCAGCGCTTGTTGATGCAATGACAACACACAATATTGAAGCCGTTATCCATTTTGCTGGTCTTAAAGCGGTTGGTGAGTCGGTAGAAAAGCCACTTGAATACTACGATAACAACGTGAACGGTACGCTTGTTCTAGTTGATGCTATGCGCGAAGCCGGCGTTAAATCGATCGTATTTAGCTCTTCAGCAACGGTTTACGGTGATCCTGCTTCTGTGCCAATTATGGAAGACTTCCCAACAAGTGCGACAAACCCATACGGTCGCAGTAAGCTGATGGTAGAAGAGTGTTTAACGGACTTCCAAAAGGCGAATCCAGATTGGAGCATCACACTTCTGCGTTACTTCAACCCTGTTGGTTCACACCCAACCGGTGAGCTTGGCGAAGACCCGCAAGGTATTCCTAATAACTTGATGCCGTTCGTTTCTCAAGTTGCGGTCGGTCGCCGTGAATTCCTATCGGTATTTGGTAGTGATTACCCAACTAAAGATGGTACAGGTGTCCGTGATTACATCCACGTAATGGATCTTTCTGATGGTCACGTTGCTGCGCTTGATAAAGTGGGCAACAAAGCAGGCCTACATATCTATAACCTGGGAACAGGTAATGGCTACAGCGTATTGGAAATGGTGAAAGCGTTTGAAGCCGCTTCTGGCAAAGAAGTTCCGTTTAAGCTGGTGGATCGCCGCCCTGGGGATATTGCAGAGTGTTGGGCAGATCCTTCAAAAGCAGCAAACGAACTCGGTTGGAAGGCGACCCGTACACTTGAAGAGATGACGAGTGATACTTGGCGCTGGCAGTCAAATAACCCTCAAGGTTATCCAGACGCTTAAAACTTCAAGTTTTACACTTTTATAACAAAAAGGCGCACTTCTGCGCCTTTTTTGATCTAAATCGGAAAAATTCGTAAATTACTGGTTAAAAGGTAGCTTCGATAAATAGAAATGCTAAACTATGTGCGAATCTTAATTTAGGTCGTAAATTTTCATTAAACTATTCGGGGTAGTTCATGGAACTTGGTTTAATCATCGCATTCATCGTTGCAGCAGCAGTAATGGTGAAAAAAGAGATGGCAAAACAATAGTCTTTCATTTTTCATTCTTTTCTTAACATTTTTGAAATGAAAGCACATAAAAAAAGCCAGCATAATGCTGGCTTTTTTGTGTTTGTAACACTTAGAACTCGTATTTGACACTAATGTTGTAGTTACGCTCTGCTTGCGTGATATCACGGCTTAGCTCAGTTTCACCACGTACATCGTTCCACAAGTAGTACTCTTCATTCGTCAAGTTCATCACACCTGCGCGAACGGTTAGGTCTTTCATTGGCTTGTAGTAGGCCGTTAGATCAACAACTGTCGCTGATGGTAGTGCAACTTGGTCTTGAGTTCCGCCATTGTCACCATCTGAGTTGATATCACTGTTAGACTTCTTCGCTGTGTAGTTAACTTTTAAGCTTGTACCCCAAAGTGCGTTTGGTGAATCGTAGTTTACTGCAGCAACAGCATTCCAAGGGTTCACACTATTAAGCGGATTACCATCACCATCTTCACCTTCAGTGTACGCTGCAGCTAGGCGAGTCGTTACACCTTTAGGAAGGCTTGCAATAGCGTGCCAGTCAAGGCTATTAGACAGCTCGACACCTTTTACTGTAGCTTCATTGATGTTGATGAACGTGTATTCAGTTAGACCACCATTACTCGATGATGTTTGATCAATGAAGTCGGTGAAATCACTGTAGTAAAGAGCGAACTCTGTTGCCGACGCTGCTGTGTTATGACGGTAACCTAATTCGTAAGACAAGCTCTTTTCAGATTCTAGGTCTGGGTTAGGGCGGTTAGTGTAACCGTGTCCTGGGTTGTCGTACGTGTAGTAAAGTTCATCAAATGATGGTGCACGGAAACCTTGGCTTACCTGAGCGAATACCGTACCTGGTTGAGACAGCTTATATGTTGCACCTAGACGACCAGTAAACGCAGAGTCGCTGAACTTCTTAAATGACTCTTCAGAGGTATCTGATGGATCAGTAGAGAAGTAATCGTAACGTACACCAGGAGTTAAGATTAACTTGTCGTTAAGTAGTGCGATTTCATCTTGCAAGAACAAACCAAAGCTTTGTTCTTTAGCATCTGGCGTGTAAATGTAAACCGTGTCAGGCGTGCCTGGATCAGAGTTAAACTCGCGGTTTGTGTTGCTGATATCGCTGTGTTTGTAAGACAGGCCGTAAACCAAGTAGTGGTTTTGAATCTCTTTGTCTAACTGAGTTTCAAATTCGATCTTGTCTTCAGTGTATTCGTAGTCTTTTTTCTGCTGGTTATCACCATTAGGCGGAACCCACGGTGGGAAGCCAGGACTTGCTTCTTTAAAGCGGTTTGTTACACCGTTTTCTTCTTTACTTGTCCAAGTTAGCTGAGAAGTGATGGTGTCTGAGATCGCTAAATCAGCAAACCAGATGTGTTTCAAACCAAGACGGTTTTGCTTAGTTTGGTCTTCAGCATTGAAGTTTTTGTATGAGGAGCTCGCGATGTCTGAATCCGTTTGGTTGTAGATTACTTCACCTAAAAATTCCAAACGGTGGTCTTCATTCAGTTGTGACTGCAATTTAACCAACAAATCGTTCTTGTAGTAATCTTGGTCCGTCACTGAATAGTCGTCATAAGGCGCTTTAGAAAAGTTTTGTAGCTCAGAACCGTCACGGCGTGTGTATGCCACCAATGCTTCAAGGTTATCAAATCGTTTCGCAACCGCAATGTGCTCTGCAAAAGAGTTATCTTCAGAAGAGTAAGAAAGCTTAGCTTGGCCACCAAAGTCTTTGCCTTCTTTCAAGAAGTCGCTTGGATCTTTCGTTTCAAATGCAACAACGCCACCGATAGCATCACTACCGTGCAAGCTAGAAGCCGCACCTTTTACAATCTCAACGCTTTTTAGCATGTCAGGGTCGACAGTCACGGCGCTAGAGTTAATGAAAGAGTATGGACCGCCGTCGAATACACCTGGCTGAGACGCTCCGTCTACCAAGATTTTCACTCGCTTGCCTTCCATGCCGCGAATGTTAATGCTTTGAACACCTTGACGTTGAGTACCGTTAACAGTAACGCCTGGTGTGTATTCGAATACATCATTGAGATCTTTTGCCATGTTTTCTTCGAGATCTTTCTCAGAAACAACGGCAACAGAAGCTGCTACAGTATCCATAGTTTGGTTAGTACGAGTGGCAGAAACAACGACTTCATTGAACGTTGATGTTTCTTCAGCGTAAGCGCCTTGGGAGAGGGCGATGACAATAGAGGCTGATAAAATTGATTTTTTATACATTGGCTTCAATACCTTAAATCCATAATAGGCAATAACAACGTGCGGTATCTTAGTGGATCTAAATGGTAATTACTATCATTACCATTGTTGTTTAATGTTGTTTAATGTTGTTTTTATCAATGGAAATTTGTACTACGCACCGCCTAGTCTTTGATAATCAATGTGTTATATTGTCTAAAGTCGTTTTTTTGAGTGATTTTTCAAATACCACTACTGTGATAGCTATCACATAAATAGGGAGTTATTGTGCAGAGTCCAATCACGTTAGAAGCACTTCATATCTTGGATGCCATTGATAGAAGAGGAAGTTTTGCTGCTGCAGCCAACGAGTTAGACCGCGCACCGTCTTCGTTGAGTTATCAGATTCAAAAGCTAGAGCAAGACCTTGATATCATCATTTTCGACCGTTCTGGTCATAAAGCACATTTCACCGAAGCCGGTAAGTTAATACTTGAGCGTGGCAGGGCAATCCTTCAAGCAAGCGAGAAACTCGTCAATGATGCCACCTTGTTAGCGAATGGTTGGGAGTTGGATATTACTGTTGCGTTCGATGGCATTATTCCTATCGCAAATTTCTTCCCTATGGTTGATGCCTTGTCCAATGTGAGTAGTACACGGATCCGACTTCAAGAAGAGATTCTTGCTGGCAGCTGGGAATCATTGAATACAGGGCGTTCAGATTTATTGGTTTGTCCGGCGTTAGATACGCTCCCACAAGATGTAAAAGCAGAAAAAATTGGCAAACTAAGTATGGTTTGGGTAGCAGCTGCTGATCATTATGTTCATAAGCGCAGTGGGGAGTTTGATGACGCGGCAAGGGAAAAGTATCGAGTCATCGCGATTGCAGATACTGCGCGAGAACAACCAGCGCTGTCGATTAATGTGATGCAAAAACAACCCCGTCTGACGGTTACTAATTTTTCAGCAAAGGTTGAAGCTTTATTATCGGGGCTAGGGATCGGTACCTTGCCTACGCAAGTTGCACTGCCTTTGGTAGAAAGCGGACAGCTCAAGTACATTGATGGCGCAGAAAGTAAGCCGATAGATATCATCCTAGCTTGGCGTAGAAATACGATGGGTGAAGCGAAGTCTTGGTGCGTGCAATATCTAAAGAAAAACTGGAAAATGAAGTGACCTTGTCACTAATTTATACAAGAATAGAGAAAAGGACGCGTCGATGCGTCCTTTCTTTTGTTACTTCATTAGTAGATGAACACAATTAATTCAAAGGCAGAACCATATCGGCAGTGCCATCTGCAAACTGAACATCCAGTTCAAAACCTAAACTTTGCGCAAGTGATAACATCCCGCGGTTAGTTGGCATAGTCATACCAGACATCTGTTTGGTCCCTTTTATTTGGCAATAACTGATGATCTTTTGCATCAAGAGTTTACCCAATCCTTTTCCCTTCAAATCTGAACGAACTAAAATGGCAAATTCTGCGTCGCTATTATCCGGTGTTATCAACGCTCTCGCCACACCGATAATTGAAGGGCCATTTTCATCGAATGCAACGGCGACAAAAGCCATCTCTCGGTCATAATCGATTTGGGTGAGATTCGCGAGGGCTTCATGGTTGAACTCACCGACGTCAGAGAAGAATCGGTTATACAGATCTTCCTTAGATACGCTATTGATGAACTGCGCATGGATTGGTTCGTCTTCTGGCAAGATTGGACGAAGCAAAATAGGTTGGCCATCTCGCAAGGTTACCGTCTCCACGAACTCGGCAGGGAAAGGGCGGATAGCTAATCGTTCTTGCGCGTCGCCTTCGTATTTTTTCAGCGTAACGTCCGCATCGATGATGGTTAAATCGCTACCAGATACCAGTACTGGATGAATATCCAGTCTTTCTATTTCTGGTAGTTCAACGGCCACCTGAGAGATTCGCACCAAGAATTTTGACAGCTCTGTTATGTCTAGAGCGTCTTTGTGTTTTTGCAGTCGCACCTTACCTGATTTGAGCGCTATGACGATCAGATAGCGCGCCAGATTCATGTTGAGTGGTGGCAGGGCTGCAACAGCATCTTGAGTAATGTTCCAGTCCGAACCACCTTGTCCAAGTAAGATTACAGGGCCAAAAACCTTATCCACTGCAATACTTACACGCAACTCTTCTGCGCTACCAAGCTTTGCCATCCCTTGTACTAAAAGGCCTTGAAGGTTGGCAGAAGGATAACTGAGCTTAGCGGTATCTAAAATAGCTTGTGCGGCGCTAGATACTTCTTGGCTATTACGCAGGTTAAGTGCGACACCATGTACATCTGATTTATGAACAATATCTGGAGACCGAAGCTTTACCGCAACCGGATAGCCAATATTCTCTGCCATATGAACGGCTTCTGTGACTTCTGAAGCAATCCAAGTCGGGAGAATATCAAAACCAAACTGCTCAAATAGGGGGCTTGTTTGGTGGGTATCTAAGGTGACTGTGTTTTTATCCAGTAGTTGTTCATTCACCCATTCGCGAGCAGAACTCACACTGCCGGAATGGAGCGGTTCTGCCGTGGTCGGTGTTTCCATCAGTTGTTTCTGGTTTCGTCTGTACTCGACCAAGTGCATGTACGCAACGACCGCACTCTCTGGTGTTCGGTAGGTAGGAATACCTGCTTGAGTGAATGCTAAGCGTGCTTCTCTAGAGGTCTGTTCACCAGACCAATTGGTGAGAATATTAAAATGTTTATGTCTCGGATGCGCTTGAATGGCTTCGATTACTGCGTTTGCTGTCTCTAAAGAGTCTGAGACAGCTGAAGGGCTGTGCATAATCAAAATCGCGTCTGCACAGTCATTGTTCATTAATGCGTTGATGGTATCGACGTATCGCTTTTTCGTCGCGTCGCCAGCTAAGTCGATTGGATTCACACCTCGCCAACTATCCGGTAATAGACCACGCAGATTAGCAATAGAATCTTCATCCAATGTTGCGAGTTTGCCACCTCTATCTAATAAGGTGTCAACGGCCATCACTGCTGGGCCACCGCCATTGGTTACTATCGCGAGACGTTCGCCTCGTAGAGGGACTGAATGCGTGAGCGTTTCTACTGCGGCGAATAATTCGTGTGTATTACCAACTCGCAGCATACCGGTTCTTCTGATTGCTGAATCATAGATAACGTCGAGAGAATCTATATCTTTTTCTCCAAGCGTACGAGCTTGAGTCGAACGTCCTGCTTTAAGCACTAAGATGCGTCGATTACGAGAAGCTGCTCGTGCTGCAGACATAAATCGTCGTGCATCTTTAATCGAATCGACATAAAGCAAAATCGCTTCTGTTTTGCCATCCATACTCAAATAGTCAAGCAGCTCAGCAAAGTCGATATCTTGACCTTGCCCAATAGAGATGAATGAAGAGAAACCGATGTTTTTATCATTCGCCCAATCCAACACGGTGGTACACACCGCTGCGGACTGCGAAATAAAGGCGATCTTTCCTGGTTTCGCTGCAACAGGAGAGAAGGAACAGTTAAAGTGATGCCAAGGTAGAATGATGCCGAGGCTGTTGGGGCCAAGCACACGAATGGTCAAGTCTGAGAGATCTAAGCTTTCTGCATCGTCAGAGATAACAATCGCAAACTCAGTCCCGCGTTCATCAAGCTCTTTCAACAGTTGTTTATTGCGAGAAACATTGGTGCAGAGAATGGCAATATCAGGCGTATAGGGCAGGGAAGCCACGTTTGGATAAGCAATCACGCCGGAGACGGATTTGTATTTCGGAGTGACGGGCATGATAGCGCCGCCAAACCCACTCTGTAGTAAATTTCGCATTACGATTTGGCCGGCGCGCAGTTCTTTTTGAGAAGCGCCAATCACTGCAACAGAATTCGGTTTAAAGAGCTTTTGTAGTTTGTTCATTGTGACTCCTTGGCCATTGACACCGAGAACGGTTGGTCATTCCTCATACAATCATAAACGAATAAGTCACTGTTGAAATATGAACAGGCCAGACATTGGCTTAAAACTGAGCCAAGCGTACAGAGTTTGTGTCACTCATCACACCAAAATCACAGTTTATTGTGTTTGGTGCTTGATAAAATAGCCTGCTATCGGCATGATTTATCGTAATATTTATCCAGAGCGTTTGTTACTTCATGAAAAAAATCGCAATCATCGGCTTGTCTGTACTGCTTTCTGCTTGTGCATCGGAAACTTACATCACTGACGTAACGTCAGAAAGCTACCGAGAAGACTACCAATCTCAGTCAATTTCTAAACCAATTATGTCGTCTGAGAACGCAGTGGTTGAGAAAGACGTAGAACCAACAGTTGTAAAAATGACTGCGAAGCCTGAAGAAAAAAAGGTGGTGAAACTAACCCCTAAAGATCAGGCGAAACCAGTTAAGATCATTCCGCCTAGCAAGAAACAAGCGGGTATCCAGCGCTTTGGTTACACCATTCAAGTTGTTGCGGTAGGTAGCCAAGCGAAAGTTGACCAGTTTGCACGTCAGCTTCCTCAAAATGGCCAACCAATCTGGGAAAACTACAAAGTGGTAAACGGCACGAAATGGTTCTCAGTGCTTTACGGTGATTACGCAACAAGCGCAGAAGCGAAGAATGCGATTTCAACATTGCCGGGTCATTTCCAGCAACTTAAGCCTTTCGTTAAGAGCATTGATGCCATTAAAAACTCGGCATATCCAACGCTTAACAAGCTAAACTAATTGAACAAGAGAAGGGAGCAAAATGCTCCCTTCTTTCTTTGGTTAATTCCTATTCGAACAGTATTCCTCACAGTAAAATTACTGTACGTTACTACTCAAAGGTTTATCATACTGAATAGTATCTTTTGGAAATCACGGAAAGATTGATTCATGATCAAAAATATCCTTTTACTATGCGGTGGCGGCTCATCTGAGCACGAGATTTCACTGCTTTCTGCAAACTTTGTAGAGCAACAGTTAAATCTGATCGAAAACGTAAGCGTGACGCGCGTAGAAATCAAAAATGAAGGCTGGGTGACAAACCAAGGTGAATTGGTTTATCTGGACCTCAATACCAAAAAGCTGTGCTCAGACAACCTTAGCCTAGATATCGATTTCATTGTCCCTTGTATCCACGGTTTCCCGGGTGAAACTGGTGATATCCAATCTATGTTTGAAATCGCGGGTATTCCTTACCTAGGTTGCGGCCCTGAAGCGAGCAGCAACAGCTTCAATAAGATCACATCAAAGCTTTGGTACGATGCGATTGGTATCCCAAACACACCATACCTTTTCTTAACGCGTAATGATGAACAAGCCCATGAACAAGCGTCACAAGCGTTTGATAAGTGGGGTAAAGTGTTTGTCAAAGCGGCTCGCCAAGGTTCTTCAGTCGGCTGTTACAGTATCACTGAAAAGGAAGCTTTATCGCAAGCCGTTAACGATGCATTTGGTTTCTCAGAGCAAGTATTGGTAGAAAAATCAGTCAAACCTCGTGAACTGGAAGTCGCAGCTTATGAGATGAATGGCCAGTTATTCATTACTAAGCCTGGCGAAGTGATTGCGCCTGATGGTGCTTTTTACTCGTACGATGAGAAGTACAGCAGCTCGAGCCATTCATTGACTGAAGTAGAGGCGAAAAACCTAACGGAAGAACAGGTAGAAGCGATTCGCGTGGCTTCAGAAACCGTCTTTAAGCAAATGAATTTACGTCATTTATCGCGCATCGACTTCTTTTTAACAGAAGATGATGAGATTTACCTAAACGAAGTAAACACGTTCCCTGGTATGACGCCGATTTCGATGTTCCCTAAAATGCTGCAAAACAACGGTCACAAATTCCACGAATTCCTAGCAGATTGTATTCATAGTGCAATCTAACTAACGTTACCGTCATTCATTTTGTGGTAAACCTAAGCATAACTGAGTAATGTCACAGCGTTAAAGTTTGAATATTACTCAGTTGCATTTATGATTGTATCAAAGCATTAAATAGATGGCTCAGTGGTATGGCAATTTCAAATTATAGAGGTTTTAACCTGCAATCAGGCGGACCTGACGGTAGCGTTTGGAAGGTAAAGATCAAAAACCACGTTTTACAAGGCAGTTTGACGGCGGTAAAAAAGAGCATAGATTGGTGGTGTGACACAGCATCTATCATTGACCCAAAAGAGTTCGCAACTCTGGGGCAAAGAGCGCAAAGCACTAACAATCCTCAATCTGAAGTATTTAACGGCTACACGATAAAGAACGACACAGGCGAGCCTAACGCTTGGTACTGTATGTTCAATGGCAAATTAATCAAGGGTGCGAAGCCTGCGATTCAACGCCATATCGAAGCGTATTTGGTTGCGAAACAAAAAGCGCTACAAGCACAACAACAAAAGAAATAAGAGTATGACTCTCGTATATTCAACAGAAACTGGTCGAATCAAACCAGAAGAAGAAAAAGTCGAACGTCCTAAAGGCGACGGTATTGTTCGTATTCAAAAGCAAACTAAAGGCCGCAAAGGCAAAGGTGTTTGTATCGTAACTGGTTTGGATATGGATGACGCGCCACTAAAACTGTTAGCCGCTGAACTTAAGAAAGTCTGCGGTTGCGGTGGCTCTGTAAAAGACGGCAACATCGAAATTCAAGGTGATGCTCGTGACAAGATCAAAGCACATCTTGAAAAGAAAGGCATGACCGTAAAATTAGCCGGTGGTTAATTCAAACTGTTCAGTAGATTTTAAAGAGCGTCTCAATTGACGCTCTTTTTGTATCTGTAGTTTGTGTGCTGACTTGAAGAACTAAACCGAAGATAACAATAAGTACGAAGCGACAGACACAGAAAGTCTATTGAAGAAACTCAGCTAATAGCAGAGCAAGCAATCGTAGATTGATAGATCCATATTAGCTATTTTATGGTAAATAACGGTTATGTTTAATGACACCCACAAAAAGCGCTGTATTTTAAAATCTGAGAGGGATAGGAGACCAAACTAGAGAAGAATTGGCGTACGTGGATATATCATTTAACATAATATACATAATACGCACTTAGCGGCTTCTAATTTGGTCAGGACTAAAGCACCGCAACTCATTGAAATACTTGGTAAACCTAGCCCGTTAAACTTTTTTGCGATGCTTGACCACAACGTCTGCGCTTCGTAAGTTTTTGCCTTATCTAGCGCTAATCCGACTAAAGCCTTTTCTTTATCTTCTCCGACAGCGTCCGCAAGCATAAGTATTTGATTTTCTTTTAAGTATGTTCTGCCTTTTCTGACATCAGTTAGCATTTGAGGGCTTATCCCCAAATCTGGCGCTATCTGTTTGTATTGTACGTATCTCATCTCGTCTTTATACGCATCTATCAGTTGGTTTGTATACATTTATAAAATCCCCCATATGCTCATCTGGTTAAATTCTAGCTCATTTCTACGGCAATTATCGTATTTACTCTATGAAAAATTTCGTATTAACTGTACGTAATTTCTCGTATTCGACCGCTGCGGTCTGGGGCGTTTGCCCTTGACGCTTACGTCTTGGCTGTGGCGGTCACTCTACTGGTTCAACTAAGTCAAGGTGGGTGTTATGTCTCGTTCTAAATTCGTCCTTTGTCAGGATTGTCTCAAGGTCTCAATTTACTCTGATGCTCGTCATAACGAAGATGAGCTTTGCACGTGCGGCGGTCAGTTCTGTGGCTGCTCACCCTGTAACGCTGAGGCTGAGCAGATTGTCGCAGATGACAAGAATCATGTTTTGCATGGTCTTTCTGATGCCACTCTTTTCGAGTTGAGCGAGGCTTAATCATGTACCGCGATAACTCAACACTCGAAATCGCTTGCATTGTTACTTCCATAGTTGTGCTTGTTGGCTTTATGCATGCCTTTGATACGGTTGATTTAGGTTCAGCTTCTTACGATAAAGTTAATCAGTTTTTGATTGATGTTCCTTCTGTTAAGCCTTTGGTTGCTGAGGCTCTTGCTGATGGCGTTCTTACTCAAAATGAGTTTAATGACATCAAAGAATATGTAAACGAAGATTCTAAGCGCGTTGTCCTTTCAAAGATTGAGGGGGCTGAGTAATGCGTCAACTCGTAGTCGATATGGCTGGCAATCATGAGTACATCGAGTTTGTACCTGTGAACTCTTGGGCGTCTTGTGACCGTATCGAAGATAACCTATTTGACCACCGTTTCGATTACGTTGACCACAGATTCACAACGCCGGAGGACTTCATTCCTTTGGCTGTGAAAGCTGCAATGAGCGCTCCAATCTACTCACACGATAAGTCAGATTTCATTGAGCGCCCTACTACTAACCCTTGCTTTGATTTGCCTAAATCAATTCACCGTAACGGTGCGTTCGCGCCTCATATGGCTCGCGCTTACACGGATATTCTCAAGACTCGTGACGCTGTCGAAGCGGCTCGCGCTGTTAGCGATGCTCATGAGCGTTTGACTGAGTTTGGTTACAGCTACGCAATGTCGGACGATGAGATTACGGATTTAGCTAAGCGCAAATCACGTGACTTTTCACGCGCAATCAACGCTATCCCTGCTGAGTATTCTGAGGCTCGCTTTAACAAGGCGTGTGAACTTCTTGAATCGTTAGGTTTGGCATTTAGCGAAAAGGCAATCGGTTACGCAAAGTTAAATTGTGAGCTTTTTGCTCTGGTAAATCGTGCTCTTGATGAGCATTGGTTAGTTCGTCAGCTTCGCCGTAAGTGTGCTTACGAGGTTGAGCGTGTTGCCCGTGATTTGGCACTCGTTCAACGTCGTAAGCAAGTTTACTGTTCTGACTTTTCTCTGAGTCGCCAGCGTGACCGTAATAGCTCTAACCGTATCGCGTTAGACAATACGATTGCCTACGACGAAGACGACAAGTCTAACTATTTCACGCTTAGTGAGTTGTCAGAGAAATCCGTTTCTAATCCTGAGATTCGCCGTAATGAGATGTTCGTGCGCCTGCGTGGCTTTGAAGAAATCGCTCAAGAGTCAAATCATGATGCGGTGTTCTTTACGGTTACTGCTCCGTCACGTTTCCACTCAGTATCAAACGGCGCTGTTAATCCGAACTGGTTAGAAGCGGATAAGCCTGACGCTAAGACCTCACACAAATACTTAATGGGTGTTTGGTCAAACCTTCGTAAAGCGCTTGATAAGAACAAAATCAAGGTTTACGGGATGCGCATCGTTGAGCCTCATCAAGACGGCACGCCGCATCATCACCTTTTGCTGTTCATGGAAAAATCAAGCCGCAAATTTGTGACAAGTGAGTTTCGCCGTTTGGCTATGGCTGATACGCCAGACGAAAAAGGCGCTAAAAAGTACCGCTTCAAAGCTGAGGTTATCAACTGGTCAAAAGGTTCTGCGGTTGGTTATGTGGCGAAGTACCTAAGTAAAAACATTGATGGTCAGCACATCCAATCTGATAAGGGTTCGTCTCTTACTGGTTCGGACGCTGCTGAGCGCGTTGTTACTTGGGCGCGTGTAAATCAGATTCGCCAATTTCAATTTATTGGTGGTCCATCTGTCACGGTATGGCGCGAGATGCGTCGACTACGTGAAGAATTCAAAGAGGATGACGCTTTGTTCACTGACCTAAATCAAGACGAACACTTTCTACTAGAGAAGGTTCGCCGCTCTGCCGATGAGGGCGACTGGAAAGCATTTTGTTACGCAATGGGCGGCGTGTTCGTTAAGCGTAAAGACCAAACGGTCAAAGCTGAATACACAGTTTCTAACGCGATTGAAAAGCTAATCGCGTCCGGTGGTGAATACTCTCCTACTCGCTACGGCGATATGGCTCAAGCTCGCTTAAACGGCTTGATGTTTCAAAAGGTGTTTATCGCTACTCGCTTCCGCAACTGGAAGACTGAGAACAAAGAGCAATTCCTACGTGCTCAACAAGGCATCATGGAGAACGTTGTTGATTACTTCGATGCGTTGGAGCGTGAAAAGGAATATGAGCGCATGTGTGATGACATGTACGAACAATATGAGCAGCAACTAGCGCAGTACGAAGAGATGCAAGCTCTATTGTTCACAGCTCCGGAGGAAATCGGGGCTACCAATTTGGAGGGCGAAGCCCCTCCAGATTGGTGGCATTGATTTCCCTTGGACTTGTGTCAATAACTGTCGCTTCGAATATCAACTAACAACCAAACGTAAAAATAAGGGCAAAACATCATGAAAATGGAAGGATTGATTCTAGACGTTTCTGATATCACTCAGGAAACAAAAGTAGACCGCAATGGTGAGCAAAAGCTCAATGGTAAGTTGCGCCTAATCACTACCAACCCAACGGACACAATCGAGGTTCGTGTAGCTCCTGAGCTATGGGATAGCGGCAAAGCTGGCGAAGTTCTTAAGCAGTGCGTTGGCTCTCGTATGATGTTCGACGTTGAATATAAGCAATTCAGCTTCGCAAACGACGAAGGTAAACACGTTTCAATGCAAGGCTTCCACCTGTACGCCTTGCCTGTACTTAACAATAAGTAATGAATTATGAGCCTTGGCATGGTGTCGGGGCTCGTAGGGTGCAAATGGGATTTATTAAGGGTTTTGTATGTACGTTCTAATCTGCGAACAACCAGTAGTAAATAACACTTGCCCAACTGGATTTAGTTCGGTCGCACTAACTGAAATCGTGCCGAACTATATGACCAAAGAGCAGCTTACTCAGATTATACCCGAGGCTGTATTGTTCCTCGCAATCTGTTGGGGCTGGAAAAAACTATCTAAGTAAATAAGGAAATCATTATGAAAACTCGTTTCAAAAATATCAAAGTTCAAATGTTGGTTGCTGCTGGCGCTCTAACTTCTGGTGCTGCTCTTGCTTCTGGCGCTCCTGACTCAACTGCGGCTGTTGCTGCTATTGGTGGTTTTGGTGACTTTGCTTCTGCTGTCGGTGGTGCAATGGTTCTTGTTGCTATCGCTATCCGCGCATGGCGCAAAATCGGCGGCTAATCTGCCTCCCTCTCAATATCCGTAATTATGGGGGCGTTCTTCGCCCCTATTTTCATTCAAGGGCAAATTATGACTTATGACACTTTTCTAATCGTCCTTTTTCTCATTGGTATGTTTGTTCTGTTTGGGTGAGTGCTATGCGTAAAATAATATCTCTCCTCTTCTTTTTTTCGTTTTTTGCTTTTGCTGGCACTGTCCCTAAGGAAGAGGTTACGGACGTCTTTACAGTGTGTAAAACGATTTATAGCCATGAATATTTTTTAGCTGACAGCCCTCAGCATTGTGCTGAGATTACGCAGCCAATATTTACTGCTAATACAGGTTGGGATTTGCAATGTATTGCTTCCGGCTCAACGATTAACTGTGGTCATTACAAGAAAGTTGCTGTCTATACATCAAGGACTATGACAATTTTGGTTTGTCCTGATGGTTACCCAATTGATAACGGTGACGGCACTTGCTCAAAGCCTAAGCCTAGTTGTGGCGACCCTGCTATACAAAAAGACATTCAGATTGAACAATACAAGTGCAATATCACCAATCCAGAAACTGAGTTTTTTCAGCAAGTCTTTCAATGGTGGTGTGAAGATGGCGATGTGTACACGCATTGTAGCTATGAGCCTAAGGACTGCATTCAAGGCTTAACATGCTCTAAACCAAGTGATGACATTCCAGTTTGTGACCCTCGCGAGCAAGAATGTGCGCTTCCAGAGCCTGACCCTGAAACACCAGGGCAGCCGGACGACCCTATAATCCCGCCAAATCCGCCAGTAAATCCAGATTTACCACCTACGGATTTGTGTGAGCAATTTCCTGAGTTGTGTGCTGACCCTGAGTCGCCAACGCCGCCAACGCCGCCAGTTCCTGACCCTGATGTACCTAGCGACCCTGATGCACCAACAGATGACAAGTTATTGAATGAGGCGATTGAGTCAAACAATCACCTGACAAATATTGGTGAGTTCATCAAGTCGAACACAAGCAAGCTCGGTGATTTGTTGGTGCAAAACAACATGATTGGTCAACATCAACTAGGCAAGCTCAACGATATTCTTAACAAGACGTTCGGCGGTGGTGCTGGCGGTATCGGTACGACAATTTCTCAAGGCAATGAGATTGCTGAGGAAGGAAACAAAAAGCTCGACGAACTCGGTGAAACACTAGAAGAAATTGCTTGTGAGCTTGACGATTCATGTGAGCAAAAAGAAAAGCCAACCGCAAACGTCGATTGTGAGCAAAGCATCTTTGAATGTAAGGGGGATGTTATCCAATGCGCCCTACTCAAAATTGAATATGAAAACTCTTGCGCTACTGGTGAGCTTGCTCAACTTGAGTCTGAGATGAATGCGGCGTTCGGAGTCGATAACGTCAGCGCTCTTGTAGACCCTGAAGAGTTGGATTTCTCGGACATTGATTCTAAATACCTGACTAATGGCGTTTCTTTTGGTAACGCTGCTTGTCCATCTCCTGACAGTGTCACGTTTAGCCATTTCTCTGGCTCTACAACTATTGAAATTAGCTATGAGCCTGCTTGTCACTTCGCTCAATTGGCTGCGCCTATTCATGTCGTTCTGGCTTGGATATCTGGACTGTTATTGATTGGTCGAACACAAGGAGCGTTCTAATGGGTTATGTAATTACCTTTTTTGCAACGGTTGTCGTGCCTATGATTCCCGCAATGTTTCGCACGTTGGCGACTTACGTTGCGGTATCGGTTGGCTTTGGTTTGGTGGCATACACGGGCGTTAACTCGTTCTTAGATATGTTAGCGGATTACATTCAAGCAAACATGAGCGGTATCACTGGCAAGCTTGCGCAGCTTATGGCTCTCGCAGCAATTGATACCTGCATTAACGTGATTCTTTCATGTCTTGTTTTCTCTTTCACTCTTAATGGATTAATGGGTGCAACGGGCTATCGTCCTTCGTGGCGCAAACCGTCTGACCCTAGTGTGCTATAGGGGCATTAACTTATGTTTTACGCTTTCAGTGGTGGCGTTGGTACGGGCAAGACCCTTCACGCCGTCAAGACCCTGATTGAAAAGGATGAGTTTGTAGGTCGTCAAATCTACTACCACGGTGTGCGTGTTCTCCTTCTTGATTTCTCGGTTTGTGACAGTTTTCAAGGTTGGTTTTATGGTATCTATTTCCCTTCAAACAAGGCGAATAAGGCTCTTGAGCGTAAGGTGCTTAAAATTGAAGATGAGGGGCGCTTAGCTGAAATAGACGACTTCCCTTATTTGCAGTATGAGTACTCACAACACAAGCCTGTTGAGCAATGGCTTTACTGGTACAAGAAAACCGCCTCTAAAAAGCGTCTAAACCAATTACAGGAAGCGCTTGACGTTCTTGATATGGAAGAGTCAGAGATTGAAGCGCATCATATTGAAGAGATGGGGCTTTCTTGGAAGTCATTTGATAACCCTCTTGAGATTCATAAGCTTCCTGCTGGCTCGGTAATCTTTGTCGATGAGGTGCAAAACATCTGGGCGCCTCGCGCTGGCGGCTCCAAGCCCTCCGAAGCACTAAAGTGGATGACAAAAAGTCGTCACGGTGGTACGGATTTGGTTTTTGTATCTCAAGATTTTCGAGATGTTGACCAAATCATTCGACGCCGTATTCAAGCGCATGTGCATCTTGAATTCATTGGTGGTAATGCCCTACATCGTTATGAGCATATTGAAGGTATTGAAACTCCTGCTGATTTAGCAAAAGCTGAAAAGAAAAAGATTGTACGTGATTCAAACTTCTATGGTGTTTATTTAAGTTCAATTAAACACACTCAAAATCCAAAATTAGACCCTCAATTAAAGAAAGCGGCGACTATGCTTGCATTTTGTGCTGCTGGCTTCTCTGTGTGTGCCTATGGCTTCTACGGCTTCTATCAAGATAACGTTCCTGATTCATCCGAGGTTTCCACAGTGGAAGAATCACGTTTTATTGAAACGTCGATTAATTCCGTTGATTCAATTCCTGAATCGCTTGGTTACATTACGCGCTTTCTTCCTGCTGAGGACTCTTTGCCTTTTTCCGCTCCGGCTTATGACCGCTTAACGGCTGAGGCAATCGAATACCCAACACTTACTTGTGTAGTAAGTGATTCAAATTGCTCTTGTTTTACTCAACAAATGACGCAATACGCGATTTCAGAAAATCACTGTGAAAACATCGCCCGGTACGGATATTTCGACCCGTTTACGGAAACTAATGACGGCGACTCACGAAAGCGAGATAGACGAACTCAAACAAACAACGGATTGCAAAAAGGAGGGATTTTCTAATGGCTAGGTTCTTACTCATTCTCATGTTGGTATCACCAATCGCAAGCGCTTTCGAGTCAAATTTATCAGGTAAAACACTCAATGAATTCTTTATCATTGCAAGCGAAGTGTTTCAGAAAACTATCGTTACCGACCCTCAGATAAACGGCGATTTAAAGATATTCCAAGCGTCCGGTTCTGCTAACTTTCGTGATGTATGGTTTAGCGTAATGAGAGCGCATAACCTTACTTACATCGAATCTAAGACTGTTATTCGCGTTCAATTGCGCAACCAACTTGATGCGGGTAATCAGATAATCACGCGCACGTATAAGCTCGAATACATGACGGCTGACGACTTGAAAGAATCGTTATCTCAATCGCTTCGTGTACAGGCTTCCGTTTTGGATGTGCCTGACGTAACGCACGTTTCTAGTATCATTGCTGGTACTGCGTTAATGGTGACAGCCCCGTCTAACATGCACCCATCAGTTGAGCAATTCATTCAATACGTTGACCGACCAATGCGACAAATCAAAGTCAGGGCTGTGATTGTGGAAACGTCACGCGGTAACTTATCGGATTTAACAGTAGACTGGAAAGCTGGCGCGGGTGCTGTTAGTGCTGCGTTCTCCGGTTCGGCGGCTGGCTTTATGAATGGCGTTCCTAACCTCAGTTCAAAGAGTGACGACTTCACCGCATTTATTCGCTACATCGAAACAAATGAGAATGCTGAGATATTGAGCCGTCCTGAGCTTACGATTCTACACGGTCAGGATGGACTAATTAGCGTTGGTCAAGAGCTTCCATTTGTAACAGGTAGCTATACCACGGAGTCAGATTCTAGTGATAAACCCTTCCAAACAATCGAGCGCAAGGATGTAGGCTTATCGCTTTACGTACAGCCCCATATTGGCGCTAACGGAAATATAAAACTCCGTATACGTCAAGAGCTTAGCCGTGTAGATAAATCGGTTGAAGCTAGTGACATTGTCACAAGTAAGCGTCAAATAGACACGGTTCTGACGGTAAAATCAGGTGACACGGTCGCGCTCGGTGGCATGACTTCAAAAGAGACGCAAAACGTAGAAATCAAGGTTCCCGTTTTGGGTGATATACCCTTCCTAGGCTTGCTATTCCGCTCCGAATCGGAAAAGGTAGCCAATCGCACTCTAAGCGTTGTTCTGTTCGTTGAGGAGGCGTAATAACGTAATAAAGCCCCGCAGGGATAAGCAAAGCACGTAGTGCAAGCGAGGCACCAAGCCACTCACTGAACTCAAGTTAGCCGTGTTATTCAAATGGCGCGGTTAGCTTGCTCTCTCGAATTGGGATAAAAAGCCCCCTTCCTGCTAAGCCTTCTTTTTGGTACAGGGCGCTCCCAATTAACTGTTTTGTCATTAAATTCTCATAGTGTGCGAAATCAATCGAGCGTCGAGATTGATTTACCAATTAAAAAGGGGCTTAATTCAGCCCCTTAGTTTACTTCTTCATTTTGGCTATAGCTCTTGCGTATCGTAGGAGCTTTGTTACGTTCTTCATGTCCGGTTCTGCTCCAATCTCAAGCAACGCTATGCCTGCTAAAATCTCCTGTGGTGTGACTAATTGTCCGCTTGGAAGCTCCAGTTTGTTTTTGTGCATTCTGAACCGTTCCCAATCCTCTGAGCATCCAAGTTCTCGGAGTTTGAACATTCTCATAAGCCTTTTGCACTCTGGTGGTATCTCTTTGCCTTTGTCCCATTCTTTGATGGTTCTCACACTTTTAAAACAAAGATTAGCCACTTCTTCTACGGTTAAGCCACAGTTTAATTCACGAAATACATAGTTTTTTGTCATTTCGTGGTACTTCATTTTTGACGTTCTCGAAAAACGCGTATTCTATACCGTAATTGACAAAGTTGTCATTATAATTGTAATTATACATAACGTGGCATAATGCGCACTTGGAGTGTTAGAGCAATTTAGTAATGTCCGGTTTTAGCCACTTTAAAATGTCCTCCTAAAATTAACAGCATTCTTTGCTTTTAAGACTTTAGCAGTTGCTGATTACCTTCAGTGAAAAAGATAATTATCGCTTCATTGTATTAACTCCAGCATTGTCATCTTTCACGAGTCATTCCGCACACTCTTTTGGCGTGAGTTTAAATCCATCAAGCAAGGTGCAGAATATTTTCACGTGCCCAAACCGACGATGACTCGTTGGCACGGTTCCAATCAATCCC
This sequence comes from Vibrio sp. CUB2, assembly GCF_001557945.1. Taxonomy (NCBI): domain Bacteria; kingdom Pseudomonadati; phylum Pseudomonadota; class Gammaproteobacteria; order Vibrionales; family Vibrionaceae; genus Vibrio; species Vibrio sp. CUB2. The sequence continues at coordinate 242,295 of NZ_LNRB01000009.1, forward strand.
ATGGCAGAAAAACTCATGTTGATTAAGTCGCTTGGCTATTTGCCTAACGATTTACGTTGGTCTGGCTTTCGTGTTTGTGAGAAATGCTCCATCATCATTACGCCATCTGGTCGTGAGTTCAGCCCTAAAGAAATAGAAAGCTTTGTATTCTGGCGTGACGAACATCGTCAGCTTGTTGAAAAGTTTGGGCACATAGACCAGCCAAAGGTCTACCCAGCAAAAGAAAACGTCTTACCGTTTCGTGGCGGCCATCGAATGAAAGCCGCCGAATGGGTTCCAACGAAAGAGAAACTAAGGAGTTAACACCTCCATTAACTTAGTCTCTACCTTACTAAGGGCTTTAATCAAAATCTTTAGTGCGCCTCTTTTCTGACCTATTTCTATTGCTTTTACATAAGACTTTAGCTTAATGACTAGTTCTTCAACTATTTCTGACTCTGCCTTAAAACCTACGCTTGTAAATTCATTAACGATTATATCGCCTCGTATGTATTTAGATTCGATATGGTCGGCAAATAAAGCAATAGATTTGCTATTCCAGATTTTTATTGATTCAAACCAAAAATTAGTTGTCTTCGTAACTAGTATTGGGGCGCCTTTGAACTTGGAGAAATACTCGATATCAACTTTTTCCCAGCTTTCCCGAGTGCGCTTAGTTAGTGAGTTTAAATCTTCATCTTCTTTTCTAGCTTCTAAATTTGTAAGTGATTTGTTAAACTCAAGTGTCAAATTTTGATTGTGGAAGTTATAATTAAACTTTTGTTTGGCGGCTCTTTTATTTACATCATTCAATATGATTTTATGTTCATTTATGAAAGTGTTTACACCGATGCTGATAATGTCTAAATAGTCATCAGTAAACTCATTTTCTACGAGATAAACATACATGTCGAGGGATTTGTACCATTCGAAAATATCACAAACTTCTATGGAGTTTTTTAATCTTTCTTTTATTTCCTTCAGTGAGCATTCAAATGTTTCATGATCTGATCTAGCTGCTGTCGCATAAATCATTTTATCAAGAGAGCTATCTTTTTTATTTAGCCAACCTAAATCATTAATTGAAGATATTGTTCTTCTTTTATCACAGGTGTGCTCGATAATCTCTTTTGAATATAGACAGGATGGTTCATCAAATTCGAAATCGTCCCAGTTAGCATCTCGATTACTTTCAAGCAGGGTTAATATACTATCAAAAGACTTTCCATCCACATAATGCCAAACCCCATACCTTATATATGCATATATGGCTCTTTCAGTATTTATTTGCAAGTCATAACTATCACTATGCTCTTTAAGTAGCAGATAAACTTCTTTTATCTTGCTGGCTAGCCTTTTTATGACACGTATGTTTTTAAGGTCATAATGAAGTAAAGCGTAGTTAATAGTGTGTTCAAACGTAGTTGATTCTTCCCAGTTATTGAAAGCATGATTTATTAGCTCGTCATTACTTACTTTGTAATGCAATTTGCCTGAAAAAAACTTTTCCTCTAATCCGTCGCCAAACGTTAGAGCCTTAAAGTTGGCTATAAAAACAAACTTAACATTTTTATTTTCTATGGAAAGGCTTAGGCACTGACCGATGATTTTATTTATTAGCGTTAAGTCGCTCAGTCTTTCAATATCATCAAGTATAAAGTATTCATTACTAATCTTTTTCAATATGGACGTCTTTAAAGCGCCACCTGAAGAGTTTATTATTGCAGATATTGCACCTGAAGCTGCACTGCTATCTTCTCCCCCTGCTTTTGATGTGAATGTAAGAATGCCATCAACTACTCCTTTGAACAAATTTGAATCGCCTTGAGCTTCGAAATACTTATTTGATATTAGGGCGTCTCGAAAGCTGTTAATACTGTCTATCGATGTAAGAGAGAGATAACTTACATTACTTGGGTCATTTTCTTGTTTTATGTGTTTTTCTATATCAGGAATAAGATGCTCTTTAACAAAAAATGTTTTGCCAGTTCCCCATTCACCATCAAGTGCTACCATTGGGGGTAAATCTTCTCTTTTTAACAAATCAATTATAATTTCGCTATACTCGTGTATTTTTTTCTTTGAGTCACACATTTTTCGTGTCTTTGCTTTTCAATCTAATTTTCTAGATTATATGTTCTAATCTCTTTTTTAGATATTGCTTAAACTCACAAAAAAGCCGAACCCCATCGCTAAGGTTCGGCTTTTTTAGGCTTCTTGATTTTGGTGGACGTCGATGAAAACGAATTGGAAGCCTGTCGAGGTCAATCGACATGCCAAATGTATTGGTTCACTGCCCACTGTGTAAATCATCATTAGTGTGGGTCTGAACTCGCTCGGAAGGTTTAAGCGTTTTGCAGATCCTCATTACACAATGATTAGACCCACCATACATAACTTAACCCTATTTACTCTCTTCTATTTTCTTTCGAGAACTTGCCACTAAGCGTCTGCATTGAAGCAAAATCAGGTAGTGAAACCAAACCTCCCTTCGCAGATCACTATTAGTGGTACAAGCGTGTTGCAATCCATTTCTATTTATTATGCCCCCCGTTACGACGTAACACGTAAGTAAAAGAGGTTCCAGAATCGCTCAGCCTCGCTGTGTTGCCTAATGATCATTTTCTTAAAAATAACGGCACTAACTGTACATCCATCCAATCCGATTTCTTTCTATTCACGCATTTAGGATTTGCTGTTTTGGGTGAGTGCTGTTGGATTAATGGATGTTAGTCCGCAAGCACTTACTGTCCTCAAAGTTCCGTTTATATCTAACTTATCTAAGTTAGCATCAAAGTGACGGTGTCTCTTTTAGATTTTTGCAGAATATTCCACTACCCACTCACTCGCTTAAATTGGCCTTTTGTAATTTAATTACAAAATCATGCTTCGCATAATTCTACGTTAGTCTTTTGTTCTTTGTTAACTTGCTGTATTTTATGGCTTTTATTGGCGTTATCCTCTATGGGTGGTGTTTTCCTCTGCATTTTAAAAGTGACAGTTAATCAAAGTTAGTAAAATTTTACTAACTGATTATGGTAGAGGTTTCTACTGTACCTCTGGCTTGTCGGTGTGACGTGGTAACGTAATATTTTGTTTGAAGAAAGGTGGTGAGTTGTCTGTTTTGGTTGTGTATTCGACGGGTGTAAAAAAGCAGGGTCTGTGCCCTGCTCTTCGTAATTTCTTAGTCTTGTTTCTTTGCTGCGTATTCTGCTCGAATTTGCTCTGCAACGATCTTAATCGCTTCTGCGGTACTGGTACCCTTTTGCATTAGCTCTTGAATACGTTCTACAGCTTGTTGCTGTTCTTGATGGGACAGAGGTGGTAAATCGTCAAACATAAAAAAGCTCCTCAATGTGAGGAGCTGACTATAACGATTCGCTTAGTAGGTCGCAAGGAAATTAATTGAAGCGCCCATTGCGTTTTCATTGGTGTATTGAGCGGCAATATCCATCTCTATTAAGTTGAGTGGTGATAATCCAATACCCGCAGTAATCGTGCCCTCGTCTTCTGAACGAGCTACGTTCTTCATGTAACCGCCACGAAGCGCAAGCTGGCGTAGTACATCGATTTCAAAACCCGCACGTAGCATTTGTGTGTTGTCATCAAAGGTAGAGAACTTCTTCTCTTCATTTAGGTCGTAATCAACACTAAAGCTAAAGTAATCCGCCACGTAACCTGCACCAACGGTGTAAACAGGTCGCATGCTGTATTCATAGGATTGGATTGTGTCGCTGTTGTATGTGAATGACTTGGTTTTCACATCTCGGCCAATCAAGTTCTTCGCAGAAATACCTAATCGATACGGGCCGAAGAACCAAAGCGCGCCAGCGTCCAAGTTGAACATGGTTTCTGCGGTTTCATTCTCACGTAGATCTTTAGTGTCGAATGCAGCAAAGCTTGTCGCGTATGAATAGGTATAGATGCGCTGCAGTTTAGGCGTAATACCAAATGACAGGTGTTGGTTCATAAAGTTGGTGTACTTCGCCAGTGAAATCCCCGCTTCTGCTACACCAATCGATACTCCGCGGACGTAGTTTGCATTGATATCCTTAGCATCTTTGATCTCTGGTTCTACAAACGACTCTGTATACAGTTTTCCGTATGCGGTGGCTGATAGAAACTTGTTTGGAATACCAATTGCTACTACACCACCAAGGTCGAAACTAGCCTGCTTCTTGTTAAGCGCGTTTAGCTCATTTTCTAAATTTGGATCTGATGGACTCATTTTTCCGATGCGTTCAATCGAATCAATAATGTCATCTTGGTCGTTATAGTTGATACCAAAGCTCGGTACGATCATACCCGCATCGTCATTACGTCGGTAAATCGCGGTTAGAGCTGGGTTAAAGAATGGTGCTGTTAGGTAGGAGGCAGATACGGTGCCAACGCCACCCATTGCATCACTGCGTGCCTCGACTGCGTAAGTAGCAGCAGAAGCCGCGCCAGAGAATAGCGCAGCAGTCATCGCAGTGGCTAAAATTTTGTATTGTGTCTTCATACTACACTTGTGTTTTTGTTCTTCCTGAACTTATATCGGCACAAGTGTAATTTCTTTAACTATTCTTCGAGAGAAACATCATAAGTTCGACTAATAGTTTGAGCCTGCTCCACAATAATGTCTCCTTGCCAACGGCGACTGTTAATGCTTACAGCTAACACATAGCGATCGTTGGGGATGCCTTCAAGCTCTAGTGCATTTGGATAGTTTGACTCGTAGGTCTTTTTCCACACTTGATCGTATTGCCCTTCAACATAATCGTATAAACCTACTTCAAGTTGTGGCAATGGACAGTGCGGGTTTCGTAATGCGCTCTTTTCGACCTTCCAATTCTCTTTAGATGTCCAACGAACGTATTGCGTCGAGTTCGAATCCCCTAAGATTACCCAAGTTCGATAAGTGCGGTTATCTTTCGTCGTGATGGAAAGATGATACAACCCTGCGTCTAACTTACCGGTTAGGTTATAGCGCTTGAGGAAGTTTCGTTCATTCGCGAGTTCTGCGCCCTCTTGCGGCTCTTCATAGTTAAATGAGGCATCCGCAGAGATTGAGCTATCAACCCAACGACGAAACGAAATGTCTTCTATATCGGTGGTTGCACGTAACTTGACCACTAAGCGGTAAGTGTCACGACCCGGACTTTGAATAGTCTGACGAATAACGTTAATACCGCTGATCCAATCAGGCAGTGTTACACCAGTAAGAGATTTACCACAGTCTTTAGACAATGATTGAGCAAGCAAGTCATTAAGATGCGGTCTTAGCTCTTTATTGGGTTCGCTTTGCCAGAGTTCGACCAGGGAATTGAACATGCCACCAAGGTCATCTTCTAGGAGGTGTTGGTGCGCTTGTGTGAGAGGTGTGTTTGTTTGAAACCAGTCCGTTGCATGGACTGGTTTCACTAACAGTAATGATAGAACTACAGGAAGTAGTGTTTTCATTCTTGCTCTTACGCTTTCATCTTGTAGCCAACGCCACGAAGCGTTTCGATTTCAAGACCAGGCAGTTTTTGGCGAAGCTGAAGTACGTGAGTATCAACAGTACGCGTTGTTGGGAAGTGGTTGTAACCCCATACGTGGTCAAGCAATTCGTCACGTGTAAATACACGGCCTAGGTTTGATGCTAGGAACAACAACAAGTCGAACTCTGTACGAGTCAGAGTGATCATCTCACCTTTAAATACGACTTCGCGCGTAGCACGGTCGATCTCTAGGTCTTTTGTCATCACTTTATCAGCGTTACCTTGCTCTGCTGAATCTGGTGCACGTAGTTGTGCACGAATGCGAGCAAATAGCTCCGCTTCAGCAAAAGGTTTAGTCAAGTAGTCGTTTGCGCCAGAATCTAGGCCCGCTACTTTATCTTTAACAGTAACCAATGCTGTTAGCAGGATTACTGGGATATCTTTAATTTTTTTCCATTCAGGAAGAGATTGTACAGAATCGCCGTCTGGTAGTTGGCGATCCAGAATGACTAAGTCAGCCTTTTTCCATTGTGGCTCAACGTCTGAAATACGCTCCACATGTAAACACTCATATCCTGCTTGTTCCAGGCTTACTAACAGGCCGTCAGCCAAGTTTTTATCGTCCTCAACGAGAAGCAGTGTCTGTTTCACAAGGTATCTCCAATATAAAGGTTGTAGGTGGTCCCATTAGGGACATTTTTCCGCCCATGCGGCCTACCATTGATTCAACTATTGTTAGTCCAAGTCCTAAGCCGCTCTTACTCACGAACGGTTTTCTTAGGTTTGCCCAATCTTTCGCAGTTAAACTGCCGGCATCGATGACTTGGATAATGATTTTATCTGCACTGGTTTCTACACATAGTTCAACCGGTGCTTCACCATACTTCAATGCGTTACGTAGCAAGTTATCGATACAGGTCCCGAGCCAATACACGTTAACTTTAGCAGCTACATCTTCATTTATTTTGAAAAGTACAGCGTTATCAAATTCTTCTTCAATCTTATATTCTAGCCATTCTGCAACGGATGGAACCCAGTCTGTTGCAAGCATTTGGTTATCAGATTGCAAATAATCCTTACTTGCCTCTGCTAATTGGCGTAATCGGCGCGTATCTTCACACAATCGGCGAAATTCGTCATAAACACTTTCGGGCAGATGTTCAAATTCGCGACGGAAACCCTCAACTGTTAAAGACAGTGATGCGATCGGCGTTCTCAGTTCGTGCGTTAGAATTTGCAGTACCAACATTCGGCTGCGCATTTCTTCACGTTTACTGTTCCAACGATACACTGCCCAACCGATCACCAACAAAATATTGGCAATCACGAGGATGATCATACTGATCCGCAACACTTGCGAGTGGTCTTCGACATCCCAACAAATGTTGCCACGCTTTACGAAGCAGCTTCGGCTTTCTGATGCTAAACCGTAAGACAGGCCAGCGTTTGCTACGTTCTCCTGCCAAACGTTTTTAGCGAATACAAAGTAATGGTCGCCACGGCGTAACCACAACTCTTTTCCTTCAATAAACATACTCGCGCCAGCGATGAGAGCGTTGATCGCGTCATCATCCATATTCTGTAGGCTTTCGAGTAGCTCGTCCCCTTCGTCGTTATTTCGCTCTTTGATATGCATGTACTGAGCAAGCTTAGGACGTAGCTCAGGATACTTCTCTGCATAACGTGCTGCGTAGGTACCACCACCTGGGTGGATTAAACCGCTACGCGAGAACCAACGTGGTGTAAGTTGCGTCCCCTTACATATGGCACGTGTAAAGACTAAAGGTTCAGTAATTAAAGGACTTAATGGTAATTTTCCGCGACACGTGTTCGCTAAACGGTACAATTGCTGAATGTCTTTCAGCGGATAATCTGCCGTTTGAGGCAACATCGAATCCGGCGACAGTAACTTGGTCGGATAGTTAGACTGCAGTATGCGTATGTCATACGATTTAAGAGCCACTTCGTAATTAAATAGCTCTGTAAACGTATCTATTCGTTCTGGTAATGAATCTGCAAATGCGGGTGCCGAAAAAATTGGCAGCATTAAGGCAGAACGTAGCAAAAACTGTTTAATCAAACTGTTACCGTTACTAATTATATTAGCCAGAACTATACATCAATAAACAAGCAAATGACATTAGACGGCTTAAGGATTTGCAGTACTATAGCATTGAAAGCGCACAAAAAAAGGCCAGCGAATGCTGGCCTTGATTAGTTTTAAAGCAAATTATATTAAAGTGCTTTGAAAATTGCCTCGACGCTTTCTTTCGCATCACCGAACAGCATTGAGGTGTTTTCTTTAAAGAACAGTGGGTTCTGTACACCTGCGTAACCCGTATTCATTGAACGCTTGAATACGACTACGTTTTGCGCGTTCCAAACTTCTAGTACAGGCATGCCTGCAATTGGGCTGTTTGGATCTTCAAGAGCTGCTGGGTTAACCGTGTCGTTTGCACCGATAACAAGAACGGTATCTGTTTCTGGGAAGTCATCGTTGATTTCGTCCATTTCTAGCACGATATCGTAAGGCACTTTTGCTTCCGCTAGCAGTACGTTCATGTGACCAGGTAGACGGCCCGCTACTGGGTGAATACCGAAGCGAACTTCAATACCTTGCGCGCGTAGCTTCTCAGTAATCTCATGCACTGGGTATTGCGCTTGAGCTACGGCCATGCCGTATCCCGGAGTGATGATCACTGATTTCGAATTCTTCAGCATTTCTGCTACTTCTTCTGGTGACGTTTCGCGATGTTCGCCCTGCTCTTCATCACTTGAAATCACAACTTCTTGACCGAAGCCGCCAGCGATAACGCTGATGAACGAGCGGTTCATTGCTTTACACATGATGTAAGAAAGGATCGCACCAGAAGAACCTACCAATGCACCTGTCACGATCAATAGGTCGTTTGCAAGCATGAAACCTGCTGCAGCTGCCGCCCAACCTGAGTATGAGTTCAGCATTGAAACCACAACCGGCATATCTGCACCACCGATAGACGCTACCAAGTGGTAACCGAATGCAAAAGCAATCAGCGTCATTACGATCAGTGCGAACATGCTGCCGTCCGCTTTCACGAAGTAAATCATAAGAAGCGTAGAAACGACGATCGCCGCAAGGTTCATTTTGTGTTTGTGAGGCAAGTTAAGTGGCGAAGAAGAGATCGTGCCGCGTAGCTTACCGAAAGCAACGACTGAACCAGTGAAGGTTACCGCACCAATGAACACACCAAGGAATACTTCCACTAGGTGAATTACGTGTTCAGCGTGCATACCAGCGAGGTCTGTTGAAACAGGTGCTGGTGGCTCTAGGTAACTGTTGTAACCTACCAATACCGCTGCCATACCTACAAAGCTATGTAGGATCGCAACCAGTTCTGGCATTTGAGTCATTTCTACTTTCTTCGCGTAGTGGATACCGATGCTACCACCGATGACCATCGCGATGATGACCCAAACAAAACCTTCCGCATTCGGGCTAAAGATTGTCGCAATAAGCGCAATCGCCATACCCGCAATACCGTAGTAGTTACCGTTTCTTGCCGATTCTTGTTTAGAAAGTCCCGCGAGACTTAAGATGAAAAATAGCGCAGCAATGATGTATGCCGCTTGTACTAATCCTGCAGACATTGGTCACTCCTATTATTTATCTTTGCGGAACATTTCGAGCATACGTTTGGTTACGGTAAAGCCACCAAAGATGTTAATGCTCGCAATGAGTACAGCAATGAATGATAGGAAGGTAACGACACCATTACCCTGACCAATTTGCAGCAGTGCACCTACTACGATGATGCCTGAAATCGCGTTGGTTACAGACATAAGCGGTGTGTGCAGTGCATGTGTTACGTTCCAAACTACGTAGTAACCTACTACACACGCCAGTACGAATACGGTGAAATGAGATAGGAATGCAGCCGGAGCAACAGAGGCAACCCAAGCAAAGGCACCTAAACCAACAGCTAGAGCACCAAATTTCTTCAGTGGTGACGTAGGTTCTTCAACTTTAGGTTGAGGTTTAACTGGTTCTTGCGGTTTGGCTTGCGGCTGTGCTGAAACCTGAATTGGTGGCGCAGGCCATGTCACTTCGCCTTCTTTTACTACTGTTACGCCACGAAGCACAACGTCTTCGAAGTCGATATTGATGTTGCCATCTTTCTCTTTGCAAAGCAGTTTAAGAAGGTTTACAAGGTTGGTTGCGTAAAGCTGAGAAGATTGCGTTGGCAGACGACCTACCATGTCAGTGTAACCAACGATTTTCACGCCGTTAGCCGTGGTAATAACTTGATCTTTTACTGTGTATTCGCAGTTACCACCGTTTGCAGCTGCAAGGTCAACGATCACGCTGCCCGCTTTCATGCTATCAACCATTTCTTTGGTGATAAGTGTTGGTGCTGGTCTGCCAGGAATCAGTGCAGTTGTGATGATGATATCAACATCTTTCGCTTGCTCAGCGTAAAGCTCAGCTGCTTTCTTGTTGAATTCATCCGACATTTCTTTCGCGTAGCCGTCACCTGAACCTGAATCTTCTTTGAAGTCTACGGTTAGGAACTCTGCGCCCATCGATTCAACTTGCTCTTTTACTTCAGGACGAACGTCAAAAGAACGAACGATAGCACCAAGGCTACCTGCTGCACCAATAGCAGCAAGACCTGCTACACCTGCACCTGCAACCAATACTTTCGCAGGCGGTACTTTACCAGCAGCGGTGATTTGACCTGTGAAGAATCGACCGAATTCATGAGCGGCTTCAACCACTGCGCGGTAACCGGCAATGTTCGCCATAGAAGAGAGTGCGTCTAATGCTTGAGCACGAGAAATACGAGGAACCGCATCCATTGCGAGAACGTTGATGTTCTTGCTAGAGAGTTGTTCCATTAACTCTGCATTTTGAGCAGGCCAGATGAAGCTCACTAATGTTGCGCCATCTTGCAGTAATGCGATTTCGTCGATGCCTTTTTCTTCATCTACGAGTGGCGCATTGACTTTAAGGATTAAGCCTGATGTCCATACTTCTTCACTAGATACAATTTTCGCCCCAGCAGCTTCATAAGCGGCATCATCGAAACTGGCTAGCACCCCCGCTTGTGATTCGATTGCGACATCGAACCCCAACTTAATTAACTGCTCAACCGACTTTGGTGATGCAGCTACTCGCGATTCACCCACGAGTATTTCTCTAGGTACACCGATTTGCAAAACGCATACTCCTTGTATACATATCAATAAATTAGTCCCAAAACAGAGCGTCGCTCTACTCTAATTCTTTTTTATTTCTATCTGTTTACTACGCAAGATAAATACAAACGAATGATGGTGTTTGGGGTCACCCATTTGCACAGTCACTTCTTGACTAACAGTCCTGTTATTATTCTGTTTTTATCTAACGTCAATCGTGACTTCAAGTGTTTTGTAATAAAAATACTAAATTTCATTACATATAACGCCACGTAATGAATGATTCTCCACTTCGCGCTGAAAAATAACAACGATTTGCATCACTAAGCAGAGGTCTAACCAGACGTCTGCTAACTGCTTGTTTTACAGATATTTAAGCCTAAAAAAGAAAGAGAGCCATCAGCATATACACTAATGGCTCTCTTTAAGATGATTCGAATAAAGTTGCAGTGATTTCTTAATCGAAGATCTTTTCACCCATTTGGTCGATAAACATCTGCGATTTTTTTAGCATCAGTTCGTTGGCATCTTGCTCTGAACCTAGCAAATCTGAACGGATAAACCGGTGTGACTTCACTTCTCCGTCGAAATCTTTTTCGATACGCCCTGCGATGCGGTACTGGCCACCTTCTGAAAGGCTTTCTTGGTAAATTAAGTAGCCTTTGTATTCTACTGGTTCAACGGTTTTTACTTCGGCAGCTTTGTCACTGCCACCAAACAAGCGCGAAAAGAATCCCACGGTTCCTCCTTGGGTATGCCCACTCTCTTATAGGTCGTGTTCTATACAGTGGTGAGCATCAATTACTTTATGTTGACGTTGAGGATCGGTTTCTCAAACCAATCCAGTTCTTTGTCTTCATCATAACTGGTATGCGACAAAATTACAGGCACATCATTGTTACGATTTTTGCGTCTGTCTTCCTGAATCATCACTGCTGCGTTCTCAACCGCCACATCGACACTTTGTTTGAATTGAGCCAGTTTACGCTCTGGAAGTGCAGACAAAAAATCGATGTCATGACGAATGTATACTGGCTTAAGTTGAATGAGCGCTAAACATGCAATATCGGCCAATTGTTCATTGTCGAACTGCTCCACGTACTGCTCTGAGGCAAGCACCTGCCCAACCAGTGTTTCCATGTAATTGTGTACGTCTGAACTGATCTGCATCGATTTTTCTCCTTTGTTCAACACTTTGAAAGTATAGCAGTCGGGACTAACGTGCAACTCGTTGATTGCTCTTAATTTAATCAACCTCTCTCTTTTTGTAAGCGTTCGCTGTAAAACACTTGGAAAATTCCCAAATACACGTATTCTTGTTAGTTTTGAAAGTTACAGAATTTATACTGTTTGCACACGGTATTAATTGAATGCTTAATGTAACTCACTAGATATATTCAACTATTTTCAGGTAATTTGCAGTAGATGGTTTCATCTTTAATGACCTCCCCAGGCTTTCGATTCCTATTCCCAATCTTGTTGTTGGGCGTAGTCAGTTTGGGTATGGATAACATCATTCAGATGACACAATCTAACTGGGGAATTGCTGCGAATTTGCCGTACATTTTGCTCGGCTGTGCGTTGTTGATGTGTTATTCATTCAAGCAAGGTCGAGAGTCCATGGTCTGTATCGCCATGCTCTTTGCCTACTTTGTGATTCAACATCGTCTTCAAGTCCCTCTTCAAACCGGAACTGCGCTTTTAGAGCTCACCATACTAGCGAGCTTGTTACCCGTTTCATTTCTCGCGGTATTCATCTTTAATAAAGAAGGTTTTGATTCAAGAGCGACGTTGACTTACGTGTTCATGCTGATCATGTTCGTATTTTGGTCCTACGTGACTTTGACGTATTACGTCGAAGGTGGATTTGACGAATGGACTAACGGTATCTTGTTTATCGTGCCGACTCTCTCTAAGTTACCACTCGTCTTGGTGTTGTATTGCATTGGCATCGTGTGTTTCCTGGGTATCTTGGTCTTAAAGAAAAACAAGATCATTCATGCCATGACCTACTCTGCTATGGTGCTTGCATCAGCAACGTTTATCTTCTTTGACGTTCAGTATATTTCGAGCACGATGTTTACGCTGACAGGTCTTTTGATCATCATCTACTCTACTTCGGCTAGTCATCAATTGGCTTTTACCGACAGTTTGACTCTGATTCCAAGCCGCCGTGCGTTGGATCTTGAGCTTAAACACATGGGACGTAAATTTACTATTGCGATGCTAGACGTTGACCACTTTAAAAAGTTCAACGATACCTATGGCCATGACACAGGCGATGACGTGTTAAAGATGGTTGCATCACGCCTAATGAAGACGCAAGGTGGAGCGAAAGTTTACCGCTTTGGTGGCGAGGAGTTCACCATTGTGTTCAAAGGCAAATATACAGAAGACTGCGAAGCACATTTAGAAGAAGTTCGTGAATTGATTGCGCAGTATGAAATGATTCTTCGTGACCAAGACTCCCGCCCTGACGACAACAAACAAGGTCGTAAAAAACGCGGTAGCGCAGATTCGAAGAAGAAAACGGTGTCAGTTACGGCAAGCTTCGGTGTAGCAGACAGCCGCAGTGCACGTAACCCTGCTGATGTTATTAAGCTTGCGGATGAAGCTTTGTATAAAGCCAAAAAAGCGGGCAGAAACTGTGTGAAGTACTGCCACGCTTAACGCTTATCAAAACTACTCTTGATTAAAGAACAACACTAGACTGCCACCTTTTAGTGCGCTGCCATAGTTAATAGTCAGCCCCAGACCGACGTTATCGATCCAATCAGACTTAAAAGGTGGTGTCATCAGCCAACCTACACTCGCTTCATAATAATGCGACGTGTTCATCGGTTTGCTCGTGTCACCACCCACATCGACTCGGTTAAAGCTGGTATAAACGGACTGGACTGTCCGGCCTACCATGGTAAAGTCATAGAATAACTTTACACCGTTGACCCAATACCAGCCTTCTGGGTTGCCTACATCCCCATTGTTTCCATCTCCCCAACCCGTTCCGTAAAAATAGTGAGGCGACGACCAAACGTACCATTTTCCCCAACTCTCGCTTTCTGAGTACTTAAGTTCCGCATTCACTTCACCAACAAGCGACCAAGCGTCTGTGTTGAGGAAAACGCCTTCAATGTATGGTTTAAGGTTGTCGAGCGCGTCACTTCGGTAGTCATATTCATTGCGGTAGTACATGAGATGTGCACCAGCCGCAGTGCTGAGTGTAAGATGATTGGTCAGTCTACGTTGGCGCTCAACTTCGGTGTATGCACCAAGAATAAGGTCTTTGTTTCTGTCTGGTTTTTTATCGTCATTTACAGTGACGTCTTGATCAACCCCCAAAGCATAAAGTCTTCCTTTTAAATTGTATTGGGTTGAAGATTGGTCGTCGTCGGTAAGAGATAAATGATAAGGAAGTGTAGACAATGCGATCTGCTTTCTCAGATCGACAGAATCTTGAGTACCGATGTCTTCATTGTCTATGTTCAAATATTTATTTGGATCAAAATCGTGAAACCCTAAAGTGAAAACATCACTATCAGATAACACAATCGCGGTCGCAAAGTTACGTTCAAACTCTTTTTGCAAGGTTTGTTGAACAGGATTAGCATGAGCTGCTATTGAAATAAGTGACATTGTCACTAACGCATATTTCATCTTATCCTTTTGATTTAACTTGCATTTACCACCGTGTACGTGTTTCTTCCAAGCGATTTGGACGTATATAGCGCCCTATCTGCTGTCGCGTACAATTCGGCGACATTATCCTTACCTGTAGGCTGAAATGCAAACACCCCCTGTGACACTGTCACCCTATTTGCGACGCTTGAATACGCATGAGGATAATCTAGGAAGTACATCGCTTCTTGTACACGCTCAGCTTCTTTTTCGGCGGTCTGCGCATCTGTACTATTAAGCAAGATGACAAACTCTTCCCCTCCATAACGCCCCACATATTCACCAGAACGACAGAAGGTTGCTTTTAACTGATTCGCGATGGCTTGTAGACAGCGATCCCCCTCTATGTGGCCGTAGTTATCGTTAAACGGCTTAAAGAAGTCGACATCAAGAAGAATTAACGCCATCGGCATGTGGTGACGACCGTGCCATGCAATCATGGTTTCGAGCTTCTGATCAATATAACGGCGGTTATAGAGTTTAGTCAGTCCATCCTCGTTTGCTTGCTGTTGCAAACGTGAATTCATCTCTTCGAGTTGTGCGGTGGCTTGCTTTAATTCACGACGCATGTGCGCAATTCGCTGCATTGCCATTAACTTAGAGTTGAGAACAAGCTTATCAACAGGCTTAATCAAATAGTCATCGCCGCCCGCCTCGATTGCTTTCGCGATCATTTCTGGCTCTTCGTGACTGCTTAAGAATATAATTGGAATCCAGTCAGGAAATGTTTCTCTGATATGAAGTGAGACTTCGAAGCCGTTCATGTCCGGCATCGCAATATCCAGCAGCACGAGTTCAGGGTCGAAACTCTCATACGTATTGAGGGCTTCCATCCCGCTGCCAACGGCTTTAACAATGTGACCTTGTTGTTTTAATCGGATTGCCAACTGCATTCGGTCTAGCTGAACGTCATCAACTAAGAGAATGCGCATCGATGTCCCTGTCGGTTGCATAGCGCGTTCCATTCTTTTTATCAGTCTTTATTAAACATATATCATACACACGAGGTTGTTGCATTACGCGACAAATTTAGTGCTATATTTTTTTGTTGAACGGTCACGTAATCAAATAGTTCTTATGGTAGCTATTTGACGCATTTGGTATTAATATTCCCGCCTTTTGTAACTAGAGACACTTTAATCTGGTTACATTACGCACTACAAATTACGTGCGCTCTTATGTACTAACAGGACTCATGATGTCAGAAGCAACTAACAACGAAAGCAAAAAAATCGATCTAGAAGCTATTTCTCCAGAACTACGTAAAGTTATCGAATTTGATGAAGTTCCAGAGCAAATGTTCGAGATGGTTACCTCTATCCATGAAGTGTCTGAAGAAGCTGTTCGTGCATCTTGGGATGAAATGCCAGGAAGTGCACAAAACATTCTAGACAACTTCGAGCAGTTCCACGCTCTAGTTTCTGTTGGCCAAGCTTTTGCTGGTCTAAATGTAATGGAAGAATTCCCGACTCTTAACCTGCCAGAAAACATGACAGATGAAGATAAAGAAGACTACCGTGCTCAACTGCTAGACAATGTTCTACACAACTGTGTAAAAGACATGGTTAAGCAACTTAAGAAAGCACGTCGTGACCCTCTTCTTAAGCGTGAATTCAAAGAAGTTTTCGCGAAGTAATTCCGACACTTTCTTTAATAATAAAGGCCGCACCCTGCGGCCTTTTGTGTATCTACGGTTTAGAAACTTAATGATGCGCCAAAGCAATATCGCGTTGCGTGACACTTACACCTTTGACTTGAGCATAAACCTCATCACCGACTTTCAAGTTTAAGTCATCCAATGCCCACGGTGTTATCGTCGCCCATAAGTGGCAATCTTCATCAAGCTTTAACGAGACTGTGATACTTTGCTTATCTTCGCCAGTAGAGAGCGCTTCTATTGACACCACCGTTGCTGGTAGTACGTTTCGAATCGATGTTGAGACTGGCTTCTCTAGCGCGATGGAAACGTCGTTTGCACGCACTTGCAGTCGGATTGGCGTATCCGGCTCCCCATCCACTTTTTGAACCCACAGACAAGCGCTTGGGGCGAGTTTCACGCACGTTAACGCGTATTTCTCGTGGTGTGTCGCGATCTTGCCTTCAAACAAGCTACTGTGGTCTGAGAATGATTGCCAAGGACGCATAGCATGAGATGCCCACACCTCTTCTAATTTACCTGACGTCATGATTCTGCCTTTATCAAGAATCGACAGGTGCTGCGCTAAACGTAGGATCTCTTGCAAGCTATGGGTAACGTAGACGATAGGAATATTGACTTGCTCCGACAGCTCTTCCAAAAATGGCATAACTTCACGCTTACGTGGCATATCCAACGACGCTAACGGCTCATCCATCAATAATAGATTTGGCTTTGATAGCAAGGCTCGTGCAATGGCGACACGCTGCTTTTCACCGCCGGATAACGAGATTGGAAAGCGTTTAAGTAGAGGCTTAATCGCGAGCAATTCTGTCACTTTATCGAAGTAATCATCGTCTTTGTCCACTACACCGTAGAGCAAGTTACCTTTCACGGAGTAATGCGGGAACAAGCGCGAGTCTTGAAATACATAACCGATTTTGCGTTTGTGCGTGGGTAAATTAATACCGGCATCACTATCGAAAAGGACATGTTCACCAATCGAGACTTGACCTTGCTTTGGCGTCACCAACCCGCTGATAACGTTGATTAGTGTGGTCTTTCCGGCACCAGAACGGCCAAATAACGCACTTATTCCGTTACCCGGTAACGATAAGGCGATATCAAAATCAGTTTCACCAAGTGATTGTTTAAATTGAACTTTAATGCTCATCGCTTAGCTCCCAAACGTGAAGCTGTTTTGCGATTTAACCATTCTGAAATCATTAACGTCGACAGAGCCAAGATAATAGAAATGATGCATAAGCGTGCGGCTTCCATCTCTGCTCCAGGTGTTTCTATGAAGTTGTACATCGCTAAAGGAATGGTTTGTGTCTCTTCGGGAATGTTTGAGACAAAACTGATCGTTGCACCAAACTCTCCTAAGCTGCGAGCAAAGGACAGCATAGTGCCGGTAATGATACCGGGTATCGTTAAAGGTAGCGTAATCGTTAGGAAGACTTTTAAAGGTGACGCGCCTAACGTTGACGCGGCGTGTTCGAGTTTAGGATCGACATTATCTAAGCTAAGACGAACGGAACGCACCATTAGAGGCAAGGCTACAACGATACAAGCGATAACTGCGCCCTTCCAATTGAAACTGAACACGAGACCAAAGTGTTCAAAAAGCCAATTACCTAAAACGCCTTGGCGACCTAGTGAGATCAGCAGTAGATAGCCGATCACGACTGGCGGTAAAACCAATGGCAAATGAATGAGGCTGTCGAGAATGGATTTGCCGATAAACTCTTTTCGTGAAAGCAACCAAGCAAGAGCGACGCCTAATGGAATAAGCCAAACGACGGCATACGCGCCAACTTTTAAGCTTAACATTAAGGCTTGGTATTCAAGTTCTGTCACTCTGTGCCCTTTTTATTGAAAACCGTACTGCGCAAACACTTGTTTGGCATCGTCAGATTTCAAATATTCGAAGAATTGTTCTGATTGCGTCGAGTCTTTAACGATAGCTGCTGGATAGACGATATCAGCGTGGGTGTTATTGGCAAATTCACCGACCACTTTTACTTTATCTGTTAAAAGCGCATCCGTTTTGTAAACCACTCCAAGTGGTGCTTCACCACGTTCAACTAATGCCAAGGCGAGTCGAACATTTTTCGCTGGCGCTACTTGTCGCTCAAGTTGTTTCCAAACACCAAGGTTAGTAAGAGATTCTCGCGCATACATGCCCGCAGGAACCGAGACTGGATTACCAAGTGCAAGGCGATTGCCCTCTAGAGCTTGGCTCCATGCATTGGCGTCTGAAAAGTTAAATGAAGCGACGGTTGAAGCTTTAGGAGCAATAAGAACCAGACTATTACGAACTAGTTCGGTGACATTGTCACTCTTCACCGCTTTTGATTTTACTAAGTAGTTCATCCACTTAGTGTTTGCAGAGATAAACACATCAGCTGGTGCGCCGTTTAGAATTTGGCGAGCAATGGATGAAGACCCGCCGTATACTGGTGTGACTTTTACGTCGTATTGTTGTTCAAATTTTTGCGCGATGTCGTCAATCGCATTGGTCATTGACGAAGCCGCATAGACTTTTAAATCGGTCGTTGCGTTTGCTGCTGATGAAACGCTCAGTATTGCCGCTAGGCAAGCATGAATCTTCCATGCTTTCATAAAAACACTCCAGTGCTAGACAGGCAGAAAAAGATATTGTGGAACAACGTGCCCACTTTTATTTATGCTTCAAACAGTTAAAAACTGGATTTATTTGAACAGAAAGTCAAGATTCATATGTTGTTCTATCGCATCCGCAATGCGATTAATGCCCTGTTCTTTTAACTCTTCAAAGTCTTGTTGTTTGATTTGAGTGCCGTTTACCCACTCAGACACCAAGCTCAGCACATCTGCCTCATCGAAGAACCCGTGTAGGTAGGTTCCCATAATTTGGCCACATTCACTCAGTGCTCCTTCTGCCTCGCCAGAATTTAACTTTAGAGGTTGTGCGCCCTGTACTTCACTTCTTCCTACATGGATTTCATAACCCTTCACTTTGGCTGTTTTGCCGTTTAGGAATAAATCTGCTTGTGAATGAGTAAGCTGTTTACTGTCGGTTAGAGTTGTTGTGATGTCTAACAAACCAAGACCTTCACTACGGCCAGGTTGGCTCTCTACACCATTTGGATCATCAATTACGTTGCCAAGCATCTGGTAACCACCACAGATGCCAATGACTTTGCCGCCCAGACGGATGTGGCGTTGAATGTCTTTATCCCAGCCTTGGCTACGTAGATAATCCAAATCGTCTCGGACTGACTTAGTGCCCGGTAGGATCACAAGATCGGCTTTATCGATCTTTTCGCCTTTACCGACGTAGCGAAGATTAATGTCTGGATTTAGGCGCAATACATCAAAATCGGTATGATTACTGATGCGCGTTAATACTGGTACCACAACATTGAGCTTCACTTGTGAAGACAGCTCTTGCTGCGCCGTAATGGCATCTTCCGCTTCGAGGTTTAATCCGTGAAGATACGGCAATACACCGAGTACAGGCTTGCCCGTTTTCTCTTCTAGCCAATCAAGACCAGATTCAAGCAAGCTGATGTCGCCACGGAAGCGATTTATAACGAAGCCTTTAACGCGAGCTTGTTCAGATTCGGATAGTAACGCCAGCGTTCCATACAGATGGGCAAACACACCACCACGATCGATATCCGCAATAATTATGACCGGTACGTCGGCTTCTTCTGCGAAGCCCATGTTTGCGATGTCATTTTCTCTTAAGTTGATTTCCGCAGGACTACCAGCGCCTTCAATCATCACGGATTCGAATTCATCTGTTAGCTTTGCGAATGAATCCAGCACCGTTCCCATTGCCACTTTCTTGTAATCATGAAAGCCGACAGCGTCCATATTCGACAACGCTTTGCCTTGTAAGATGATCTGAGCACCGGTATCACTGTTAGGCTTAATCAGCACAGGATTCATGTGAACCGTAGGCTCAACGTTGCAAGCTTGTGCCTGAACCGCTTGAGCACGCCCAATCTCACCGCCATCTTTGGTTACTGCACTGTTTAACGCCATATTCTGTGGCTTGAATGGGGCAACCTTTATCCCTTTGCGGGCTAATACCCGGCATAAACCTGCCACAAGGACGCTTTTTCCGGCATCTGAAGTTGTGCCTTGAACCATTAATGAAGGGATTGGTGATTTCATGAACGTTTAATAAGA
The DNA here is from genome assembly GCF_001557945.1 of Vibrio sp. CUB2. NCBI lineage: Bacteria > Pseudomonadati > Pseudomonadota > Gammaproteobacteria > Vibrionales > Vibrionaceae > Vibrio > Vibrio sp. CUB2. The sequence continues at coordinate 262,407 of NZ_LNRB01000009.1, forward strand.
GAAAAAAGAAGGTGAACAATCATAACGTTATCTCAGTATAGGACTCAAGAAAATGAATCGAATATGAATGTTCGAATCAGTAATGGTTCAAATAAGGTTTGTTTTAATAGCACCATCAAAAACGAACACCTATATAGAGAAACCAAATTATGAAAAACACTGTTATCGCTACTATCGCTGCACTTGCTATCGCTCCTACTGTTGCAATGGCTAAAGACCACAACCACGGCCAATCAAGCATTCAATTTAATGGCCCTGTTACCGTTGAGAAAGTCGATGCATTGATTAAAGACTCAAGCATGTTCACTGAGAAAGACGTGGTTGTAGAAGGAAACCTACTTCGTCAAACTCGTGCCGACCAATTTATCTTCAGCGACGGCTCTGGCGAAATCATGGTTGAGCTGGACGACGACATCCACCTAACAACGCCAATTGACCAAACGACAAAAGTACGTCTGTTTGGCGAGTTTGAAGGCGGCAACAAGCCAGAGATTGAAGTAGAACACCTTGTTGTTATGTAATTTTGCCTTTTCGCCGCTCAATTGGGCGGCAAAAAAACGTTTAGAAAAAATCATACGCACTTTGTCCTAGTGCATTAGGTGACGGGAAACGCCTAAGATGATACTTTGTAAATCTTGGTCAGCATTTTGCAGACTTTTTTTTCGTTCGTATTATTTTCTTGCCCGGAGACACCCATGTTAGGTAAAGCTCTAAAGGTTGCTGCCTTTGGTTTGTGCGCTGTTTTGCCGCTATCTGCACATGCAAACAACTTCAACTACAACACGATGGAATTCCGCATGGGTACTAGCCCAGGTACGTTTGGTGGAGAAGTAACAACCTACTTCACCGAAAACACACACTTTGTAGGTCGTGCCGATAGTGAGTTCAGCGGCGACTGGGACATTGCAGGTGGTATTGGTTTTAATGGTCCTGCTGGTCAGTTCGCGGATATCTTCGGCCAAATGTTGGTCCACAACATTAAAAAAGACAATGGTGATGGCGACGAATGGAAAACCGAAGTTAATATTGGCACACGTATTTGGTTTATGCAGAACGTTGAATTACACGGTCGTATTGGCCAGTTGATCGACAATGATGATTCTAAAACCATCTACAACCTTGGTGCTCGCTTCCATTCAACACAACAGCTGTCGTTGGGTGCAGATTTAAAAGACAATGGCACGTATGGTCAACAACTTGTTCTTTCTGCGCGTTTTGCTTATTAACACCAATAAGTAATTGATTGAAAATAAAAAAGCCTCTCGATTGAGAGGCTTTTTTGTTATTACGTTAAGCGCTTAACAGTGAATTATTTGCCGCTTGGTTTGTTCTGAACGTATTTCTTAGATACATCCACAACGGCTACATCACGGAAGAAACTACGACCTAACAAAATTGGGAACTTCATGTGACCACGTTCTGTTAACGTAAACTCGGTTTGCTCTTTCAAGTCACCGACTTGGATGTAAGCTAAAACGACGGGACGCTTATCTACATCTTCAGATGAAGATTGACGAATATTGGCCCAACGCTCAACAGGCAGTTTGAACTCTTTGCTAGCCTTGCCATTGATGTCGATTTTGAACTGAACCCAGTCTTTGCCATCACGCTCAAATGGAACCACTTCAGTCGCACTGATCGATGATGTCGTTGCGCCGGTATCAACACGACCTTTGAACGTCTGGTTGATAGCTGGAATGTGGACCCACTCTTCAGCACCCAGAATCAACATACCATCAGGTGTTTTTTGTACCTTAGCTGGTTTTTCTGGTTTTGGTTCTGGTTTCTTCTCAGGCTTCGTTTCCGGTTTTTGTTCCGGCTTCACCTCAGGCTTTGGTTCTACTTCAGGTTTCACATCCGGTGTTTCAACCGGTTGCTCAACGACTGGTGTCTCTGGCTCAACGGGCTCAGTGGTCGTCGGTGTCGACGTACAAGCGATAAGACCGCCGCTCATCATTAGCGGCAGAATCAGTTTCCAGTTCTTCATTAACTCTCCCAATTAACGTTGAGATACTTTTTGGATAGCGTCAGCAACGTAAGGAATATGAGTTTCGGTTAAACCAGCGATGTTGATACGACCATCACCGACACCATAAATGCCATAATCTTCACGCAGTTGCGCCATTTGGTTTTCACTAAAGCCTAGCACAGTAAACATGCCTTTGTGGCTCTCAATGAAATCAAATTGATCTGTATTATGGTTGTTTCTCAATTCGTTACACAAAGTTTGACGAAGGTTCAGCAAGCGTTGCTGCATTTCGTTCAATTCTTGTTTCCAAACGGAAGTCAGATTTGCATCTTGAAGGATGGTTTTCACTAATGCTGCACCGTGATCTGGCGGCATAGTGTATGTTGAACGCGCTAACGTAAGCAGTTTGCCTTTCGCATTCGCCACATCTTTTGCATTTTTACCGATTACAATCGCTGCACCAGTACGCTCTCGGTACAGGCCAAAGTTCTTCGAACATGAAGTTGTGATAAGCATCTCTTCAACATTGTCGGCCATAAAACGAAGACCTTTTGCGTCTTCTTCTAGACCGTCACCAAAACCTTGGTAAGCAATATCTACAAACGGAGTAAAACCGTTCTTTTGCGAAAGCTCTGTAATCGCTTGCCATGCAGAGAAGTCGATGTCTGCACCCGTTGGGTTGTGGCAGCAACCATGAAGAAGAACCACGTCAGAAGGACCAGCTTTAGAAAGGTCTTCTAGCATTTTTGCAGTATCAACTTGCTTGGTTTCTGGAGAGAAGTAATGGTAGAACTTTACTTTAAGCCCAGCCGCTTCCATCACTGGCTTGTGGTTTACGTAGCTTGGGTTTGAAATCCAAACCGTTGTATCTGGTTGTGCAACCTTCATTAGGTCACCCAGCATACGCAACGCACCACTCGCACCAGGCGTTTGAATAGCAGCCACGCGATCTGTTGCTGACGTACCAGTCAGAAGCAAATCGATCATGCTTTGGTTGAATTCTTCACAGCCAGCAAGGCCAACGTAAGACTTGGTCTTCTGGTTTTCGACAACCACTTCTTGAGCCATTTGAATGGCTTTCATGATTGGCGTTTCACCAGCGCTGTTTTTGTATACGCCAATACCAAGGTCAACCTTGTTTGGACGTTCGTCGCCGCGGTATGCGACGGAAAGAGACAAAATGGGATCTAATACGGGAGTTGGTAGATTAGAAAACATGAAAGTCATAACCCTTTGAAATTCAAGTATCGAACCTCACGGTAACACTTTCGCTAACAATGGCGAAATGATTTTTTACTCATTTCGCCAATTAGAGTACAAAATTCTGGTGACTGCGGAATTTTATGAACTCAATCGGTCACAAAAAGAACGATTCACTCATCGTAATTGATATCGAGTTTGCCATTTTTTCTGAACTCACGAGGGGTCATTGACGACCATGCCTTGAACCGAGTACTAAAGTTTGCCCCAGTTGGATAACCAACTATTTCACCAATATGTTGAATGGACCACTCAGTCGATCTCAATAAACGGGCTGCGTATTCCATTCGCATACGAGTTAAGTGTGCCATTGGGCTTCGACCAAACTGCTGTTGCGTCAGGCGATGTAAGTGAGGCTCTGAACAAGGATAAAGTGCGGCAAGTTGCTCTACTGTCCAATCTTTATGGAGCTGTCGTTGAACCAAATCGAATACACGACGCAGTTTTAATTGGTTTCTAGAAAGAGCGTCAGAGTGCGGCATGTTTAACATAAGCTCTAGCTGAGCAACGCTATGCGCCCCTACTTCACCACCATAATCTATAGGCAAATTGATACTGCGTAATAGGGTTTGAATACACGAATACATCACCTCTGGCGCAGGGGTTAGTTGATAGTCGATATCGTCATTCACCATTTCCCACTCTTTATATTGGGAAAGAAACACCCATGCGATTTGCCATGTCTCGTCTTCCATCCCAAAGCCATTTTCAATGCCTGCTGGCACGATCACTAACGATCCTGGCTCAAGTTCATAGCGACAAGCTCCGCTCTCTAACCAGCCTTTTCCACGAACCGTATACAGCAACATGTGTTTCTTCTGGTTTTTGCGATAAACCGAAAAGAAATCTCGGCAAGTCGCGATGCCGCATTGGACGATCCCTCTTTCTTCGAGAGCAAGTACTCGAGTGTGATCGACAAATTCTTGATAGGTCTTATCTGAAATAGCGTAGCGTTCTTGTTTTTCTTCCATGGGACGACAACTCACAAATGCACTTAAGGCAAACGTGTTTTATCAAAGCATCGATAAAGACTGGATAGTTTGACAAAACTTTTGGATGTCTTTGAAAAATACACCGCCAAATCATACGGATAAACTACTCGCATTGTTCTTAGAGGAGAAATGCGATGCTCTTAACACGTCAATACATAGACAAAGCATTTTGGAAAAAACTGATTGCGATCGGTGTACCTGTGTCACTGCAATCCATGCTGTTTTCGTTACTCGGTGCCATCGATATTTTTATGGTGAGTCAGTTAGGTGAGTCTGCAACAGCAGCGGTTGGCGTTGGTAACCGAATTTTTTTCTTTAATCTCGCCGTAGTGTTTGGATTGTGTGGTGCAGTAACGGTTTTAGCCTCTCAATATTATGGCTCTGGAAACCTCTCTGGCATACGCAGAACGTTAGCCCAATCCTGGTTTATTTCGCTGGTAGTGACTTTGCCCTTCATTTGGCTGTATGTGGTTTATGACAAAGAAATCGTCTCTTTTTTGGCGGACGATCCTGAGTATGTTGGCTATGCGAGAGAATACTTAGTCGTCACAGGTTTGAGTTTGATAGGCACGGCTGTTGTCGTTCCTATTGAGTCGGTGTTGAGATCCGTCGGTGAGGCAAAGATGCCGACTTACGTCAGTATTGCCGCTATCATCGTGAACATTTTCCTTAATGCGGTTTTGATCTTTGGCTTACTCGGTTTTCCGCAATGGGGCGTATTTGGCGCAGCAGTGGGAACGTTTATTTCGCGCTTTTTTCAAACTGCGGTGCTGGTTTACTTCTTTTGTCGTCGGTATTCACATCTACTCCCTACTCTTTCAGATTGGCGTGAAGGCACAGTAAAGAAATATCGAAACAAATATTTCAAAGTTTCTATGCCAATGCTGATCCACGATGCGCTGTGGACTGGCGGCTTGATTGTCTACAGCATCATTTATGGTCAATTGGGCGTAACCGAACTGGCAATTATCTCGTTCTTATCTCCAATTGAAGGCGTATTGATTTCAACCTTTATGGGATTTGCTGTTGCCGCTTCTGTGCTGCTTGGGAATGACATTGGAGCCCAACAATATGACCGTGTAGAGAAAACCGCTTGGTGGTATGTATTAACCAGCGCAGTATTGGCAACCATTTTGTTTTTTGCCGTATGGATTTGCTCGCCTTTGATTTTGAATTTGTTAGAGATGAGCCCGCTCACAGACAAACAAATGGCGTTAAATGTATGTTTGGTGCTCGCATTAGGCATGATACTGCGCGTGTTTAATATGGTTGGTATTGGAGGCGTATTAAAGAGTGGCGCTGATATTCGCTATAGCATTTTCATCGACACGTTTGGTCAATGGGCGATTGGTATACCGCTTACCTACTACACTGGGATGGTGTTAGGTTTACCACTGCATTGGGTGTTGATGTCTCTACTGGTCGAAGAATTAGTAAAAGGCATTCTAACGACTCACCGAATTCAGTCTAAGCGATGGATTAATAACATGGTTGATGATGACTCCAGTGTGACGGCGTAACTGAAACGTTGTGCTATAGTTGTTGAGTTAAGCTCAAAACAGGACGATTTCATCAATCAAAGCTTAAAAAGAACTCACACCAAAAGGGCACATTCGAAATATCCGAATGTGCCCTTTTTATATTTGGCTTTTCTTGAGTTGGAACGCTTAAAGCTCAGTGAATCGATGGATGATTTGATTCGAGCTGCCTCGCCACTCTAGATTGAGGTCTCGTTTATCTTGCTCGTATTTGCCATCAATTAATGTGTCGATGTATTGCGTCACTTCACGCTGCGCATCGTCTAGCTCTTCAAGCGTGTAACCTGTCCAAACCCAAATATCTTTGCCTGGGCACTCTTCTCTTACGCGTTTTACAAGCTTAAGAATGTGCGGCACGTTCGCTGGATGCAAAGGATCACCACCAGACAGAGATAAACCACGGCGTTTGATACGCGTGTCGTTTAGGTCTGAAATGATTTTGTCTTCCGCTTCTTGCGTGAAAAACACACCAGAATCCAAGCGTTGCGTCGACTGGTTATAACAGCCGCGGCACTGGTGTACACAGCCCGACACAAATAGCGTGCAGCGTGTACCTGGTCCGTTAACAACGTCAATTGGATAGTATTGGTGGTAGTTCATAATCGTGCCTTGTTTTGCTGGCTAGAAAAGAAAATCAACCCACGACAGGTTGATTTTCATTATTGGGTTTGAGCTTAAGTAAACCTTACAGGTGCTTAACTCGACGCTTCACTTCTTCTTGCTTACCGAAGTTAAACGGACGTGCATCTGGGCTGCCTAGGTAGCCACAAACACGACGTGTTACTGACACTTTGGTTGAATCATGGTTGCCACAGCTTGGGCAAGTGAAGCCTTTACTTGTACAGTCAAACTCACCGTTGTAGCCACACTCGTAACACTCATCAATTGGTGTGTTTGTACCGTAGTAAGGTACGCGGGTGTAACTGTAGTCCCATACGTTTTCTAGTGCTTCAACGTTACGTTGCATGTTCGGGAACTCGCCGTAACAGATAAAGCCGCCGCTTGAGATTTCTGGGTAAGGCATCTCAAAGTCGAACTTGTCGTATGGGTTCACCTTTTTCTCAACATCTAGGTGGAAGCTGTTGGTGTAGTAACCTTTGTCTGTTACGCCTTCAATAACGCCGAACTCTTTCGCGTCGATGCGGCAGAAACGGCTACATAGGTTCTCACTTGGCGTTGCGTATAGGCTGAAACCGTAACCAGTATCTTCTGCCCAACCGTTTACTGTGTCTTTCAAGTGCTTGATGATTGCTACTGCTTTTTCACGCAGCACAGCGTCATCGTAAACGTGCGCTTCTGTACCGAATAGCGCGTTAATTGTCTCGTGTACACCGATGTAACCAAGAGAAATAGACGCACGACCGTTTTTGAAGATATCTGCGATTGAGTCGTCAGCTTTCAGGCGAACACCACACGCACCTTCCATGTAAAGGATTGGTGCAACACGTGCTTTCACGTTTTCTAGACGAGTGATACGTGTTTCTAGCGCTTTACGAGCAAGACGTAGACGGTCGTTTAGAAGCTCGTAGAATTTCTCTTCGCTGCCGTTTGCACGGATTGCGATACGAGGAAGGTTCAAGCTCACTACGCCAAGGTTGTTACGACCTTCGTGAATCAGCTCGCCGTTTTCTTCGTAAGTACCAAGGAAGCTACGACAGCCCATTGGGGTTTTGAATGAACCCGTTACTTCCACTACTTTGTCGTAGTTAAGAATGTCTGGGTACATACGCTTAGACGCACACTCAAGCGCAAGTTGCTTGATGTCGTAGTTTGGATCTTCTGATTTGTGGTTCAAGCCATCTTTGATGCCGAATACCAGTTTAGGGAATACCGCTGTTTTACGGTTCTTACCTAGACCTGCAATACGGTTCTTCAGAATCGATTTCTGGATAAGGCGTGAAGCCCAGCTTGTACCAAGACCAAAACCGAACGTAACGAATGGGGTTTGACCGTTCGCCGTGTGTAGCGTGTTTACTTCGTATTCTAGAGATTGGAACGCGTCGTAACACTCTTTCTCAGTGCGCGCTTTTGCGAACTCTTCTGGCTCAGCAATGTTCCACTCTTTTGCGATCTCTAGGTGTTTCTCGTAGCTTGTGATTACGTACGGTTCTAGAACTTCATCAATACGGTTGATGGTTGTACCGCCGTAAATGTGGCTCGCTACTTGAGCAATGATCTGTGCCGTTACTGCTGTTGCAGTCGAGATTGATTTTGGCGTATCAATCTCAGCGTTACCCATTTTAAAGCCGTGCGTTAGCATGCCTTTAAGATCGATAAGCATACAGTTAAACATTGGGAAGAACGGAGCGTAATCCAAATCGTGGTAGTGAATGTCACCTACTTCGTGTGCTTGAACCACATCGCGTGGAAGGATGTGTGTCTTCGCGTAGTGTTTCGCTACGATACCTGCCAACAAGTCACGTTGAGTCGGGATTACTTTACCGTCTTTGTTCGCGTTCTCGTTGATTAGGTCTAGATTACTTTCTTCAATCAGACCTTCGATTTCGCGAGTTAGTGCGCTTTGCTTTTCACGAGCGATGTCGCGATCGTGGCGGTATTCGATGTAAGAACGAGCTAGGGCTTTGTAAGGACCTTGCATGAGTTCATTCTCGACTAAGTCTTGAATCTCATGGATGTGAACTTCATCGTGATCCTGAAGCTGTAACTCAACTGCCAGAGCAACATTTAGTGCATAAATGGCGACATCTTTGTCTTTGTTTTCCGCTGCTGCTTCTACTGCTGCTTGAATACGATCCCTGTTGAACGGAGCTCTTGAGCCGTCACGCTTGATTACGATTGGTTTCACTTTTTCTCCTTACCCCAAAATACTCACAGACTTATCCACAAATACACTATATGGGGTTATTTCTTATTCTGATGACACAATATATTGTGGCGTATTTAACGAGAAGCACCAATTGAAAACATTGATTTTGATCAATAAAAAATGGGTAGCGAACAAGAACAAATCGATCTTATTGGCGTTGATCTCAGTTGCGAAGAAAACTGTGAAAATTGCAAAATTGGAGCGAAATCCACTTGCTTTTTTTCGAGGTCTTATAGGATAAAGGATGGAAAGGAATGCGCTAAATAATAGGAGTGCAACAGACCAAAATGCGATCACTTTTTGTTACGACGATATTACTTTTTAGTTCTCTTTCATTCGCTCAAAATTCCATCAACTTAACCAGTTGGAATATTGAATGGTTATCTATAGATGGTGGAAAAGTTTCGAGAACACCACAAGATTTTGAAAAACTGACCCACTATGTGGATAAAACACAAGCCGACATTCTTGCTTTTCAAGAAGTCGAAAGTGCTGCTGCCATCCAAAAAGCCGTTGGCAATGACTTCACTATTTATCTGTCTGATCGTGCGAACGCTTCTAATCGACATCTTCAGTTCAACGATACCAATCAATACACAGGTTTCGCGGTGCGTAATGGCGTAAACGTATTAGACAAACCAGACTTTTCTATCACACGAGGCAACAGCAAGCTCCGCTTCGCCAGCTACCTTGTTTTGAATCCAAACCAAGACAACGAGACTCACCTACTCTCTGTGCATCTAAAAGCGGGTTGCAGTGGCGCATATCGCAATAACCGCGACTGTAAGATAATGAAACAACAAGCACAGGCACTAGCTAAGTGGATAAAAGCGCGAGAAGACAACAAACAACAATATGTGGTGCTTGGCGACTTTAACCACAATTTGGGTTATCGAGGAGATTGGTTATGGGAAGTGCTATCGGACAATACCGATGCTAAGTTAGTGACCAAAAATACCAAAGCGGAATGTAAAGTGCGTTCTAATCGTAATCCGAATAAAACCCACCAATTCCGCTCGGTGATAGACCACATTATAGTAAGTGGTGATTTAAAGGCGTCGTCTGGTGTTCAAACCGTTTTCAAAACACAAGATGTGCTCGACTACAAACTGAGTGATCATTGCCCTGTATCTACGACGCTATCTTTTTAGCCACGAACCACTCTTTTAGCGGTGAATGACCCAACCAACATTGCCGCTATAAAGAGCAGAACTTGTACGTTGCCAGTAAAAAGGCTGGCAACCGCAGGACCAGGACACACACCCAATAAGCCCCAACCAATACCAAACAGTGCTGCACCACCAACTAGCTTTTTGTCTATCGTTTTAGAAGTCGGACAGACAATCTCATCACCAAACACAGATTTGCTTCTTGGCTTTATTAATAAAAGATAAGCAGGAACGAACACCGCAAGTGCTCCGCCCATAACGAAGGCTAAGCTTGGGTCCCATGAACCGGTAATATCGAGAAAGCCGATAACTTTGGCCGGATCAGCCATACCGGAAATCACCATACCAATACCAAAAAGCACACCAGAAAATGCAACGATGGAAATTTGCTTAATACTTTTTATTACCTGAGTTTTCATAACGACACTATTCCTTACGAGACTAGTAAGACGGTTAACATGGCGGTTGCCATAAAAGTACACGTTGCGACTACAGAACGGATAGATAAACGCCCCATCCCACAAATGCCATGACCACTTGTGCAACCATTACCGATACGTGTACCGACCCCAACCAGTAAACCAGCAACGACAACCAAACCAAGAGAGGCGCTGTACTCAGTTGGTACGTGTCCGCCAAGGGCATACACAGCAAACACACCGCCTAATGCGATCGCAATTAAGAACACAATTCGCCAAACGCGATCTGTATTCTCAACAGCGCCATTTAATATCCCGCTGATTCCCGCTGTCTTACCAGTGAAGAGCATCAATATTACCGCTGATGCGCCAACCATTACGCCGCCCAAAAGCGACATCCAAGGAACTTCAAACATAACAATCACCAATATAAAGTTTGAATTATTGCTTACAGAAAACTTGGTTAAACGCTTCGATCAGCGGAGCGACTCTCCCATCAGAAATCGAATAAAACACCTGCTGAGACACCTTTCGAGCTTTGATGATGTCGTGTTTTCTCAATACTGTGAGGTGTTGTGAAAAGGCTGATTGGCTTAATGTTGAGCCTTCAAACAGTTCACTGACTCCTTTTTCGCCTTCAATCAACTTGCACATCACGATTAAGCGCTCCGGATGAGCCATAATTTTAAGTAGCTCACTCGCTTCGGTCGCGCTTTGTAGCATACTGTCGCCCATTCTTATGCCCCTTCATCAATACGTTAAATTTTATTAGATATTACTAATTAATATTATTAAGTCAATGCTAATGTAGTTGAATTAACATTAGACATGGCTAATTTATTTAAGTAAGGTGTAGGCGTTTTCGATCATTCAGTAGGAGAAATCCATGAGCAAAATCGTGATTATTGGTGGTGTTGCTGGCGGTGCATCTGCAGCAGCTCGCGCTCGTCGTCTTAGTGAAGACGCAGAAATCATTATGTTTGAACGCGGTCCATTTGTGTCATTTGCAAACTGTGGCTTGCCGTACCACATTGGTGGCGATATCCAAGAACGCAGCAAACTGCTTCTTCAAACGCCTGAGAGCTTTTTAGCGCGTTTCAATGTTGATGTTCGTGTGATGAACGAAGTGGTTTCAATTAACCGCCAAGATAAAACGGTTACGGTTAAGAACCTACTTGATGGCTCTGAATACCAAGAGAATTACGACTTCCTTCTACTTAGCCCTGGTGCAGGTCCAGTTGTGCCGCCTATTCCGGGTATTGATAATCCATTAACGCACTCGCTGCGCAATATTCCAGATATGGATCGCATCATTAAGACGATCGAAACCAACAAAGTTGAACACGCTACGGTCGTTGGCGGTGGTTTTATCGGTTTGGAAATGATGGAAGCCTTCCACCAGCTTGGCGTAAAAACCACATTGGTTGAAATGGCGGATCAAGTGATGACACCCGTTGACCGAGAAATGGCAGGCTTTGCTCATGCTGAAATTCGTGAGAAAGGCATCGACCTGCGTTTAGGCGTTGCTCTATCTTCTGTTGAATACGTTGCGAACCAATCTGTTGCTAATACTGAAGCGGGTGAAGATGACACGCACCAACACCTTCAAGGAAAGCTGACATTGTCTCTAAACAATGGTGACCAGCTGGATACCGATATCCTGATCATGGCGATTGGTGTTCGCCCTGAGACAAAACTCGCGCAAGAGGCCGGTCTTCAAATTGGTGCGCTAGGCGGTATTTACACCAACGAATACATGCAGAGCAGCGATCCTTCTATCTATGCCGTTGGTGATGCGGTTGAAGAGAAAGACTTTGTTACTGGCGAACAAACACTTGTACCGTTGGCCGGTCCGGCAAACCGTCAAGGTCGTATGGCAGCAGACAACATGCTTGGCCGCCAAGAAACTTATCAAGGTACACAAGGTACGGCGATCTGTAAGATCTTTGATTTGGCCGTCGCTTCTACTGGTAAAAACGAGAAGCAGCTAAAACGTGAAAACATCGCTTATGAAAAAGTGTATGTCCACACAGCAAGCCACGCGAGCTACTACCCTGGCGCAGAAACTGTGTCGTTCAAAATGTTGTTTGATCCAGCAACCGGAAAGATTTTAGGAGCACAAGCTGTAGGTAAAGATGGCGTTGATAAACGCATCGACGTAATGGCAGTTGCTCAGCGTGCTGGTATGACGGTAGAACAACTACAACACCTTGAGCTAACTTACGCGCCACCATATGGATCAGCGAAAGATGTGATTAACCAAGCGGCGTTCGTTGCGAACAACATCATTAAAGGTGACGCAACAGCGATTCATTTTGATGAAATCGACAACCTGTCAGAAAACCAAGTGCTGCTTGATGTTCGTAATCCGGGAGAATTGGAATCTGTAGGCTTCATTGAAGGCGCGATCAATATTCCTGTCGACCAGCTTCGCCAACGTATGAATGAACTGCCGAAAGATAAAGAGGTCGTGATTTATTGTCAGGTCGGTTTGCGCGGTAACGTCGCTTATCGTCAACTGGTCAACTCAGGGTTTAAAGCGCGTAACCTGCTTGGCGGTTACCGTACTTACAAGTTCGCAAAAGCTTAATCTCTAACTAAGCAGAGTTAGACAAAGGGGCACGTTATGTGCCCCTTTCTACATCTCGGATTCGACTAATTGAATAATCTTGGTCGCTTTTTCGAAGTGATCGAGTTGATGAGTTTGAATCCACCAAGTCGCAGCTTCCATCAATAACTCAGGATTGTCATTCTTATTAGCGAAAAAGGCATAAAAGGAAACGCCAACATTGTCGCCTTTCTGCTCTATTTTCTTCTTACACACCTGAATGATTTTGTCTCTTAACACGATGTTCATTGCCTTTCCCTTTCTCTTTGCGATAGCAAAATTAACCCAAAACAAGAATGACTGTGTTTATATACAGTTATTCTTGGTAAGGCAAATAAACATAATCATCTAGATGAATATTCTCGCGCGAAGACCTAATACCCAAGTGCTACTTTTATTCGAAAATGCTGGGTCTTTGATGTACTGAATATCCGGTGTGATTTGGATGTAGTCGTTCAACTGCATGTTGTAGTAAAGCTCGGCAGTGAACTGTTCAGAGTCATCCACACCATAAGCGTGCTCTAGGTTATCGTTAACATGACTCCAGTTAACCGCGAAACCTAGGTTGTTGGTTGGTTTACCTAAACCAAAGTAACCAATCCCCACCGTCAGGGAGCGATCATAAAGCGCCACATCACCTTCCGAAAAGCCGCCGCGAACAAATGGCATCAATTGCTCTGTAGCAAAATAACTTGCTGAAAAGTTAATACCCTGCCCGCTGTCTTTATTCGTTAGGTTATGTTGCGTGTCGCCATCCAAATGCCAAGCCGTTAGGTGGACATTGTCGGTATAGATTTGGTCTTGTGAGGCCGTCCAACCCAGCTCGAACGTCGTAAACAATTTATGATCGTTGAATAAGGTATCGAAGCCATCAAATGGCTCATCTGAACGCCCTTTACCATCTGCGACGCCTGCAACCATATAGAAGTTATCAGTCAGCATGTGACCGACGGCCAAGCCGAGAATCCCATCATCCGGTAGACCAATCGAGCCTCCACCAGTGCTGAATGCAAGGTTAGTAAATCCGGTCCAAGGACTTGCCAATGCATAGGCATCAACGTAGTCAGTTGTATCTAGGAAACCCACCATGAAGGAAGTTTTGCCACCGTTGAGCTTTTGCTTCCAATATAGGTTGGTTAGACGAGCCCCTTGATCACTGTATGCTGGACCAATCATCCCTGCATAACCTAACCCGTTACCGATAAAGCTAAACTCTTTCGGTGACAAATCGCTGTACGCATGGCGGTGTTCGACTTTCCAAACCAATCCGCCCGTATTGCCAGATTCAAGCCCAACAAGATTCCAACTACCATAAAAGCGAGCAACACCAGCGCTTGCTGTATCTTCACCACCACTTTGAGGTTCTGAGGCCGTTAGACCAAGGAATTGATAGTCCAGACCGAAAGTAACATTGTGTTCCTCAGCTAATGACTCACGCCATGAGCGTTTTTCTCGAGCATTTTCTGCAATAGTATTGTCCACCGTATCAGGGCTACCAAAGTTTGCCGCGTTAACCGATGACGCCATTACAAGTGAAAGAGCGATAAAACTAAGCTTTGGAACAGTTACTTTCATGTCTGGATTCTCATTAAATTGATTTCTAGAAAGAGATTTTAATGACTCAGAGTTTTGAAAATTGCCATTAAGCGACAGCTCACTGCTTTTATGTATTTTCGATATGTACTCTTATCGATAAGGTCGGATAGAAACCTCATCCATTTGATAGATAGTTTCTACGTTGGCAGCACCATCAGAGTATGAAACGTCTGCTTTGGTCTTTTTCACATGCAGATCGCCTTTCACCCAAATTGGTTCGTAAAGTGACGTCAGTTTTAAACCTTTTGGATAATCAACCAATACAATCTGGTTTGCAGGTGGCGGAGGAGTATGGATACATGCGCCCATGGTTGGAACAAGGAAGAATTTTGTGACAACGTCATTGTTAAATTCTACTGGCGTAACAAAGCCAGGAATTTCATAAGTTTCTTCTGTTAGCGTTGTGTTTGGCATTGATGCCAACATACGACGATGTTCAGTAATTTCGTTGCGCTTTTTGAACAACCACTCAATGTCTAAGTCGTCAGCCTTTAAACTGTCTTCCAGTTCTTTCATGGTTTGCTTTTGTTGCTCATTGAGATTTTGAGAATCGCGATATCTTGCAAGAGAGCCCAGTTCAAAAAGTTGTTGGTCTGTGAGTTTTACAAATGGGTCTTCAATCTGAGGAACATTCACCGGCAGCAATTGCTCCCAGCTTAATTGATCGGCGGATACATTTGATGAAGCCAGCAAAACTAAGCCAGCCAATAGGTACTTCTTCATACGTTCCCTTGAATAGTTCTTTGTCTTTTAGAGAAAAATTTGGGGACAACGTATGCCCCCAAACTGATTGCAGAGTTTACTACAAGGTGTTCTTGTGGATCTTGCCGTCTTTCATAATTACTTTGAATTTATCTTGGTAATCGTTAAGAACTGTGATGTCCTCCAGAGGATTTCCGTCCACCAGCACCACATCTGCATATGCACCAGGCTCTACGACGCCCAATTTACCGTATTTATATGGATTCATACCACCCGACCAACTAAGCACTTCTGCTGCGTTTGATGTCCCCATCTTCATGATTTGATAAGGAGTAAATCCGACTTTCTCCATCCAAACCATATTGTCTGCTTGGCGTGTATTGTAAGCCGGACCAAACATATCGCCGCCAGTCACAATCAAAAGATCGTATTTACGCGCCCACTCAAACATCTGTTTCGCGCCTTCGTTTACTTTGGTCGCTTTGGCTTTTTGATCTGGACTAAAGAAGGTGATCTTTTCTGGTTCCGCAAAGGCTTCGAGAGACATCACCGCTTGCGCAGAAAGTGCCACACCCTTCTCTTTCATTCGCTTGATGGTTTCCTCAGAGATAAGGAAGTTATGCTCGATAACTTTCACTCCAGCATCAATGGCACGATTAACCGAACGGTCATGATAGGCGTGTGCCATGACATAAGTGCCATAATCTTCCGCTACACCCACAATCGCTTCCATTTCTTCTTTGGAGAATTGCGTCATATGGATTGGGTCAAACTCACTTGCAACACCGCCGCCAGCCATGATCTTGATTTGAGTTGCCCCAGAACGTAGGTTCTGACGTGCAGCACGACGAGCCTCTGTTTCACCATCAACGATATAGCCAAAGCCGTGGCGTTCAAGATCGTCAACGCGCCCTGGTACATCATTGAAGCTACCGGTATCTGCGTGACCGCCAGTTTGACTCAAGAAACCGCCCGCTGGGAATAGCCGTGGGCCTTCTAGCAAACCATTGTTGATGGCTTTTGCCATACCAAGAATGTTACAGCCTGCGTCACGAGCTGTGGTAAAACCTTGGTCGAGGTACTGCATCATGGAAACGTGGGCACGAGCCCCCATTGCCATTTGATCGTAACCATCTCGACCTACCAACATGCCTTCCTGAATACACATGTGGGAATGCATGTCGATCAAGCCAGGGATCATGGTTAAGCCTTCGCCGTTAATCGTCGTGGTTTGCTTGTCGGTTTTTATCGGTTTAGCCGAAATCTCTTTGATTAAGTTATCGACAACCAATACGTTCTGGTTTTGCAGTAGCTTTTCATCCGTGCCATTGAAAACATCGACGTTGGTAAACAGCGTTGAGGCTGCATTGGCATTGAGGGCGAACGCACAAGATAGCGCGACTAAAGAAAGGTTCTTCTTAGAAATTGTCATTATTACACCTATGTTTTTGGATAGTTGGGGTCCATTTCCTATAACCTCCCTGTTTAAACAGCGGCGTTATGAGGGCGTCTATTTCAGTGATCACCAAAAACAACTGATCAGATAAAAATACATATGAAACAGACGACTTACGTTAAAAACATAGAAGTCATAATGACGACTTTCAAGGTTGTTTAATTGCCTTTACACGACAACATGCGGATATTGTTATAGAAATGTGAGTTGAGACGAAAACCTCCGATTATTCAGAGGTTTTATGTGTAACTCATTATGACAAAGATTGACGGTACGCTTTAGGCGTGAGATTCATCATTCGCTTAAATGCACGGGTGAAATGAGCAGAATCTGAATAGCCTGATTTGAGCGCAATATGGGTGATACTCAGGTCTCGGTCCGCTAACAGCTCTAGCGTTTGTTTAAGTACCAAGCCTTCGATCACTTCTCTATACGTCGTATCCTCATTTGCTAGCCGCCTTTGTATGGTGCGAGCATTCATGTCAATCAACTCACCAGCGAACTGGATAGAGATCTTACCCATCGAGAGATAAGGCGTGAGTGCCCTTGCTAATGCGTCACTGAACTTATCATCCTCACCACGAAAACTTGTACTTGGCACCGACTGGGATGGCGTGAAAGCAATTGGCTGGTTAATCCATTCATTAGGGATTGAGATTGCAGTAACCGGTCTACCAGTGAAGAACTGCGCGCTCTTCATACCCGGCAACAGATTGAAAGGTTCGGCTTCTAGATCTTGAATCCCGACTTCTGCCAATCGCCATTGGGGGCCAACAAGCTTTTTGAGCAACTCATTCATAAACATCGCGGAGAACATTTCTGCGTAGCGGAACCATTCTCTTTCTGCGTTCTGTTTTTCTCTTACTAGCCACCACTTCCCACCGCGTGATTGAACAGAAATACTCACGTTATCGGAGATTTGTTTAAGCAGTTGGGATACATCTTCTAGGGCTGCTTTTAGCGAGTGAGTTTGAGTAATTTGGTTTGCAAATCTAGGTACGTAAATGTCGTGACAAAGCGTCCAAGTAAGCAAGGCAAACTTCTCTGGTGATGCGCGTTCACCCAACGTTTGGAAGACGGCTTTTAGCGCGCTCTCTGGAACAAACGCGTCAAGGGATTGGTTAGACAAGATATCCTGTGGCATTCGGGCGGATTCAAGTAATGAGTGAATATCTCCATCAAGCTCATTGAGCATCGTGGCAAAAAGCTTTACTTCTTCCGAGTGAACCAAAGGAATATCTGTATTGGGCATGCAAGCTATCATCTTAAAATACCAAGGATTATTCTAGTTTATGCACAAACTTCCTAGCTGTCATTAATAGCAATCTAAGTGCCACTCCATATTGAGAGAGAACTCACCTGCAGGCATCTGATACTCGTTCATATCAACTCTGGCGCTGATTCGGACTTCTTTACTCGAATCTAATTGCTCAAGGTTTAGCTCGATGCCTTGCCGCCAGTAGTCAAGATTACCGACAAAACGTTCCGGCGTTTCCACTTTAAAGTGAATACGTTCCGGGCTGATGGTTTCTGCGCCCATATGGCTTTGTTGCTTAAATCGATGGAACTAAATCTAGAAGCTACGATCTGATCGGCTACCCCCATCAATCGTCGTAGCCTCATGCCTAAACCTCGTTACAAAACAACTAACTGGAAGCAGTACAACAAAGCCTTAATCAACCGTGGTTCTCTGACCTTTTGGATTGATGAGGAAACGATAGCTGAGTGGAAACAAAACAAACAAGGCAAGCGTGGTAGACCTCGCCGATTCAGCGACTTAGCCATTACTACCGCACTGATGGTGAAACGCATTTTCTCTATGCCATTGAGAGCGCTACAAGGTTTTCTAGACTCTGTATTTAAGCTGGCTAACATCCCGCTTGTTTGCCCGCACTACACCTGTATAAGCCGCCGAGCTAAGGAAGTTGAGGTTTCAT
>NZ_LNRB01000088.1:0-323 GCF_001557945.1 Vibrio sp. CUB2
CCACTTTGTGGTTCATGACTGGGGTGAAGTCGTAACAAGGTAGCGCTAGGGGAACCTGGCGCTGGATCACCTCCTTAAACGATGATTACTCACGATGAGTGTCCACACAGATTGATATGGTTTATAAATAAAAGAGACGAAGATATCCCAATATCTTCGAAGTTTGGTTCTGCTTTTTAAAAGTGGAAACAAATAGCAGTGTCCCGTTCGTCTAGAGGCCTAGGACACCGCCCTTTCACGGCGGTAACAGGGGTTCGACTCCCCTACGGGATACCATTGGGTCGTTAGCTCAGTTGGTAGAGCAGTTGACTTTTAATCAATTG
>NZ_LNRB01000089.1:0-320 GCF_001557945.1 Vibrio sp. CUB2
TAAAAGTGATATTCCCAAGAACACTTGAATGTGTTTTTTGGTGTTTGTCATAAAGACAAACATTGAGAACTTTACAAACAAACTTAAAAGTTTGTTTTGTCAGCTTTCCAAATTGTTAAAGAGCTAATCACTTCCTAAGAAGTCATTTTCTAAAGACTTTCAGAGTCGAAGATTCTAACCACGTACGTTTTACTGAAGTGGTTTGGAATTCCTATCCAAAAATACTTAGAGAATGGTGGGCGATACCGGGCTCGAACCAGTGACCCCCTGCTTGTAAGGCAGGTGCTCTCCCAACTGAGCTAATCGCCCACATAAGTTTT
>NZ_LNRB01000090.1:0-297 GCF_001557945.1 Vibrio sp. CUB2
ATGGTGGGCGATACCGGGCTCGAACCAGTGACCCCCTGCTTGTAAGGCAGGTGCTCTCCCAACTGAGCTAATCGCCCACATAAGTTTTGATTCTTCGTGGAGAAGAATGGTGGGTCGTGCAGGATTCGAACCTGCGACCAATTGATTAAAAGTCAACTGCTCTACCAACTGAGCTAACGACCCAATGGTATCCCGTAGGGGAGTCGAACCCCTGTTACCGCCGTGAAAGGGCGGTGTCCTAGGCCTCTAGACGAACGGGACACTGGATTGAAGATATTGGGATATCTTCGTCTCTTT
>NZ_LNRB01000091.1:0-294 GCF_001557945.1 Vibrio sp. CUB2
TAGAACCGATGAAACTGAGCTTTGACCGTCGAAGATGGAGCTATGAATCAAACAACCAGTAGCCAGTAGCCAAGTTTTGAGCTTAGAAACATGATTTTGACCGCTAGCTTTTTCTGGCGACTAACGCCCTGCTAAGGGGTGAGCAACGCAATACCTAAGCCGCTGCAAAACCACCTTAATCACTAAATTCAACGCATAGTAAAAATGCCACGCGTTGCGAATCCCTCTTGAGCAGTTTGTTAGTCGCGAGGCACCGAGCGACAATTTTAAGCCGAACTAAACTTTGCGAACAAC
>NZ_LNRB01000092.1:0-292 GCF_001557945.1 Vibrio sp. CUB2
TTTGCCGGACTCAATTTCGAATAATCACTTAAAAGTGATATTCCCAAGAACACTTGAATGTGTTTTTTGGTGTTTGTCATAAAGACAAACATTGAGAACTTTACAAACAAACTTAAAAGTTTGTTTTTGTCAGCTTTCCAAATTGTTAAAGAGCTAGATTTTCTTATGAAAACCATTTTTAAAGATTCTTTTTCAAGAACACTTAAAGATGGTGGAGCTATGCGGGATCGAACCGCAGACCTCCTGCGTGCAAGGCAGGCGCTCTCCCAGCTGAGCTATAGCCCCATCAAGG
>NZ_LNRB01000093.1:0-282 GCF_001557945.1 Vibrio sp. CUB2
TTAAAAGTGATATTCCCAAGAACACTTGAATGTGTTTTTTGGTGTTTGTCATAAAGACAAACATTGAGAACTTTACAAACAAACTTAAAAGTTTGTTTTGTCAGCTTTCCAAATTGTTAAAGAGCTATGTTAGCTACAAGCTTTCGCTTGTGAACTATCAATCTGTGTGGACACTCATCGTGTATAATCATCGTTTAAGGAGGTGATCCAGCGCCAGGTTCCCCTAGCGCTACCTTGTTACGACTTCACCCCAGTCATGAACCACAAAGTGGTAAGCGTCCT
>NZ_LNRB01000094.1:0-262 GCF_001557945.1 Vibrio sp. CUB2
ATGAAAACCATTTTTAAAGATTCTTTTTCAAGAACACTTAAAGATGGTGGAGCTATGCGGGATCGAACCGCAGACCTCCTGCGTGCAAGGCAGGCGCTCTCCCAGCTGAGCTATAGCCCCATCAAGGTGTCGATACTGCATACCAATTTCAAAGGAAATTGGTGGGTCTGAGTGGACTCGAACCACCGACCTCTCGCTTATCAGGCGAACGCTCTAACCACCTGAGCTACAGACCCAGTATCGTCTCTTTTACTTATAAACC
>NZ_LNRB01000095.1:0-253 GCF_001557945.1 Vibrio sp. CUB2
GCAGCAGTGGGGAATATTGCACAATGGGCGCAAGCCTGATGCAGCCATGCCGCGTGTGTGAAGAAGGCCTTCGGGTTGTAAAGCACTTTCAGTCGTGAGGAAGGTAGTGTAGTTAATAGCTGCATTACTTGACGTTAGCGACAGAAGAAGCACCGGCTAACTCCGTGCCAGCAGCCGCGGTAATACGGAGGGTGCGAGCGTTAATCGGAATTACTGGGCGTAAAGCGCATGCAGGTGGTTTGTTAAGTCAGAT
>NZ_LNRB01000096.1:0-252 GCF_001557945.1 Vibrio sp. CUB2
TGCATGCGCTTTACGCCCAGTAATTCCGATTAACGCTCGCACCCTCCGTATTACCGCGGCTGCTGGCACGGAGTTAGCCGGTGCTTCTTCTGTCGCTAACGTCAAGTAATGCAGCTATTAACTACACTACCTTCCTCACGACTGAAAGTGCTTTACAACCCGAAGGCCTTCTTCACACACGCGGCATGGCTGCATCAGGCTTGCGCCCATTGTGCAATATTCCCCACTGCTGCCTCCCGTAGGAGTCTGGAC
>NZ_LNRB01000097.1:0-251 GCF_001557945.1 Vibrio sp. CUB2
TTGTGGTTCATGACTGGGGTGAAGTCGTAACAAGGTAGCGCTAGGGGAACCTGGCGCTGGATCACCTCCTTAAACGATGATTACTCACGATGAGTGTCCACACAGATTGATATGGTTTATAAGTAAAGAGACGAAGATATCCCAATATCTTCAATCCAGTGTCCCGTTCGTCTAGAGGCCTAGGACACCGCCCTTTCACGGCGGTAACAGGGGTTCGACTCCCCTACGGGATACCATTGGGTCGTTAGCTC